>DATIOU010000079.1:0-32388 GCA_035472835.1 Streptosporangiaceae bacterium
GTAAGTTGCGTGGGAAGGCTGATGCTGGGGCCGTGACAGCGTCACCCCGCATCCTTGGCAGGACGTAGCGACGGAGGATACGACGTGACGGAGGAGACGACGACGTCCGCGGTCGCATCGGTACCGCCGAGGGGCGCCGAGACCGGGCCAGCTACCGGCACCGGGCCAGCTACCGGGACCGGGCCAGCCACTGGCACCGGGCCAGCTACCGGCACCGGTGCGGCGACCGGGGGCGCGGCGGCCGGGCCGGTCGCTCCAGCGAGCGCAGCGACCACCCCGCTCGCCACCGCGCGCCCGGACGAGATCGGCGCCGACCAAGTCACCGTGCGGATGCCAGCCGACGGCGCCTACCTCTCCGTGCTGCGCACGGCGACCGCGGGTCTAGCTGCCCGCCTCGACTTCACGCTCGACGACATCGAGGACATGCGCATAGCCGTTGACGAGGCCTGCGCCATGCTCTTGTCCCAGGCGATCCCCGGCAGCAGCCTGGAATGCAGCTTCTCTCTCAGCCCCGACGACATGACCATCACGGTCGCGGTTCCCAGCCTGAACCCACGCCCCCCATCCGGTGACACATTTGCCTGGACTGACCTCTCGGCCCTGGCTGGCACCGTCGAAGCGCAAGTCGGACCGGGAGACAGGCTCGCCATTGTGATGCGCAAGAGCCGCCCGACGGGGTCGGTGTGACGGGGGAGACAGAGGTCGCCTTGACCGAGGAGTTCGAGACGATGTCGACAGCGCCGGCTAGAGGGGGACCTGCGGCTGATGGCACCGACGGCGTCGTGCCCGCTGTGCTGGAGCTCGGGGACGCGGAGGAACTCGCCGAGGTCCCGGAGCTGGCAGACACCGGAGAGCTGCCGGGACCGGCCCGGGCACAGCACGGCCCGCGCGAGCGCGGTCACGCGCGTGACCTGTTCGCTCAGCTGACCGTCTTGCCACCAGGTGACCCTGAGCGGTTGCGGATCCGCAGCGAGCTGGTCGAACTGCACCTGCCGCTCGTCGAATACCTCGCCCGCCGGTTCCGGAACCGGGGCGAGTGGCTGGATGATCTGACCCAGGTCGCGACCATCGGCCTGATCAAGTCGATCGACCGGTTCGATCTGGACCGCGGCGTCGAATTCTCGACGTACGCGACACCCACCATCGTGGGCGAGATCAAACGGCACTTCCGGGACAAGGGCTGGGCCGTGCGGGTTCCCAGGCGGCTGCAGGAACTCAAGCTGGCCCTGGCCAAGGCCATCGGCGAGCTCGCGCAAAACCTCGGCCGGGCCCCTACGGTGGCTGAGCTGGCCGAACACCTCCAGATGAGCGAGGAAGAGGTCCTGGAGGGCCTGGAGTCAGCCAACGCCTACTCGACGGTTTCTCTCGACGCGCCCGACTCAGGCGACGACGACGCGCCGGCCGTCGCGGAGTCGCTCGGCATCGTCGACGAGGCGCTGGAAGGCGTCGAGTACCGGGAGTCGCTGAAGCCGCTGCTCGAGCAGCTGCCGCCGCGCGAGAAGCGGATCCTGTTGCTGCGCTTCTTCGGCAACATGACCCAGTCGCAGATCGCGACCGAGCTCGGCATCTCCCAGATGCACGTGTCGCGGCTGCTGGCGCGAACGCTGGCGCAGCTGCGCGAGGGCCTTACCAGCGAGGAATAGCGGCGGCGGAGCGAATCGCGCGGCACCTGCCGACCGGAGTGCAGGCGTTATGACTTGCGGATACGGCCGGGCGTGAGGACCTCGATGCTGGCCGGCGTCAGCAAGGCGGCGAGTCCGGCGATTGCCAGCAGAATGGTGGGCACGCCCCAATCCAGTCGCCCCGACTGGATCAGGTAAATGGCCACGATCCCGGTGAAAATCTGAGTGAGCAGCGCTGGTGTTCGCGACCAGCGCCGGCCGGCTCGCACTGCGCGCGCGACAAGGGCCAGGGCTATCGCAGTGGCGATCCCGATAATCGTGATCGCAACGCCGCTCGTGCGCTGGTAGGAATGGCCGTTCATGGTTGCGATGCCGGCCAGCACTGAGGCGACCAGTAGGGCGACCGCCTCGATCGCCTCAACAGTAGCCGCGGCGCGGACAGACCTGGGTAGCTGGGCGGGCTCGCGCCTGTTCGCCGGGTCGGCTGGCTCCGCCGTGCGGTGGCCCGCCGGTGGCTGCTGCGCCGACGGCTGGCTAGCCTGGGCGCGTGCGCGCGCTCTTGATCGTGAACCCACACGCCACCTCCACAACCCGCGGGCGACGGGATGTCATAGTCCGGGCCCTCGGCTCGGCTGTTGACCTTGAGGTCGTGCAGACACGTTACCGGGGCGATGCCACCAGACTTGCCGCTACCGCCGCTGCTGACAAGTTCGGGCTCGTCATGACCCTCGGTGGCGATGGCACGGTCAACGAGGCAGTCAACGGCCTGCTGGGTGGTACCACCTGGGCCGAGGCGCCGCGAAGCGTCGATCTGGCGCGGGCAGCGGAGGTCGGCACGACGCCGGCGCCAGACGACGGTGACGACCCGCCGTTCACTGCGCCCCCGGACGCGGCCGACCTGCCCGCGCTCGCCGCGCTGCCGGGCGGGAACGCGAACGTCTTCACTCGTACGCTCCAGCTGCCGACCGATCCAGTGGACGCGGCTGGCCGCCTGATCGAGGACGTCGCGGCACACAACGAGCGCCTCATCGGGCTTGGCACAGCCAACGGCCGGTACTTCACCTTCAACGCCGGCCTTGGATTCGATGCTGAAGTCGTGCGCGCTGTCGAGGGGCGCCGGGCGTCAGGGCGGACACTGACACCAGCGCTGTACTTGCGTACCGCGCTGCGCCAGTACTACCAGGTGACCGACCGACGGCATCCGGCGATCACCATCACCGAGCCTGCTGGGCTCGTCGCCGACCCGGTGTACCTGTGCATCGTCTCCAACTCCGCGCCGTGGACGTATCTGGGGCGCCGGCCGGTGAACACCAACCCGGACGCAAGCTTCGATACCGGCCTGGACCTGCTGGCCTTCCGACATCTCGGCACGATTGGCACGCTGCGCACCCTACGGCAGATGCTGGCCGAGCGGAGCGAGCCGCCGCGCGGCCGTACTGTGGTCGCCGGACACGACCTACCCGACATCAGACTTGCGGCTGACCGTCCGTTGGCATTCCAGCTAGACGGGGAATACATGGGTGAAGTCGAGGAAGTGCGGCTCACCTCGGTGCCGCGCGCCCTGCGAGTGATCGGCTGATTCCGGGCCACGATCGGACATATACCGGTTAGCCGAGAATTCGCTAACTGCTACATATTTCATCAATAGTGTAAAAGGATCGGCAGTGCTTATTGGCGCCTAGACCAGGCACTGTACTCATGCCAGCCATGTGACTGATCTGACACCGAAATCCTGCTGAACCTTTGCCCTAGGGTCTTGCGGTTGATAGCCGACCTTGAGAGGGTTGTAACGCTCCTGGTGAACGGTGCGCTCGCGCGCCTCATGCCGGGCCGGCGACGCGATGAGCTGGCCGCCGTCCGGTTTGGCCTGTGAGTGACCAGGGCGCAAGCCCAGGCGCGGTGGATCTGGCTGCAGCAGCCGGTGTACGTCGCGCCGCCGGTTAAAACCCAGCGTCGTAGGATAAATGCGACGACGCCGGGCAAGCACAAGCATCGCCGACCAGACCGCAAGCCAAGATCAGAAGAGTATTTATCTGACATAGAACATAGCTCGTGAAATCATTCACAAGCGCGACTGAGCGTCGGTGGCCCGATCAGGACCAGGCGCAAGGAGGAGTGGACTCATGGACTGGCGTCACCATGCCGCCTGCCGTGACGTGGACCCGGAGCTGTTCTTCCCGATCGGGAACACTGGGCCTGCGCTACTCCAGATCGACGAGGCCAAGCAAGTGTGCCGACGGTGCAAGGTCATGGAACCTTGCCTCCAGTGGGCGCTCGAGAGTGGCCAGGACGCCGGTGTCTGGGGCGGACTTAGCGAGGATGAGCGGCGTGCGGTCAAGCGCCGCAGCAGGGTCGCCGCGCGCGCGGGAGCCTGACAAGCACGATAAAGCTGCGCCGCCTCCGATCGGGAGTCGCGGCGCAGTTTTAGTGGCTGCGCCGCCGGCGCCCGGCTGCTAACGGTAGTTCTTCCGGCGGGATGCCACGGCCAGTGTCCGCCTTGGTCAGGAGCCAGATATCCCGAGCCCGACAGCTTCCATGGTCTACTCAGAGCGCCCGGGCGCCGCGCTCTTCGAGCAAAGCCTCGGCCAGCGTGGTCTCGTCGAGCTCGGGCTCGCCGAGCGGAAGTTCCACTAGGACCCTGGTCCCGCCGGCCGCCCTTGGTTCGATCTCCAGCCGTCCGTTGAGCTCAGTCAGGACTAGCGTGCGCACGATCTGCAGGCCGAGGCTCGCAGTCGAGTCGAGGTCGAAGTCGGTCGGCAGGCCGGTGCCGTTGTCAGATACCGTCACGGTCAGCCGGCCAGGACCGCGCACGGCTGCCACTTCGAGCGAACCAACGGCTGCGTCCTCGGGATGGCTGAGGCCGTGCTGGAGCGCGTTCTGCAGCAACTCGGTCAGCACGAGCGCGAGCGGGGTCGCAACCAGGGCGGGAAGCAGGCCGAACTCGCCCACTAGGCGCGGCGTCACACGCGCCTCGGCAGCTGACACCTCCCCCGCCATCATGGCAACCCGGCTGGCGATGTCGTCAAAGTCGACAATCTCGTCCGGGACGTGCGAGAGCGTCTCGTGCACCATCGCGATCGACCCCACGCGGCGGACCGCCTCTTCGAGTGCCGCCCTCGCCTCTGGCGCGCGCAACCGACGAGCCTGCAGGCGCAGCAGCGCGGCCACGGTCTGCAGGTTGTTTTTCACGCGGTGGTGAATCTCGCGGATGGTGGCGTCCTTGGTCAGCAGCTCACGTTCGCGGTGTCGCAGCTCGGTGACGTCACGCAGCAGGATCAGCGCTCCGGCCCGCTCGCCGTCAACGACAAGCGGGATCGTGCGGAGCTGCACCACGGACCCGTTCGCCTCTACCTCGGTCTCGGCATGCGACCGGCCGCTGGCGGCGACCATAAGAGAGTCGTCCCTAGGCGCTCGCCCGCCCGCGCACAATCTCGCTGTTAGCGGGCCTAGCTGCTTCCCGACGATGTCTGCCGTCAGCCCGAGCCTGCGGTAGGCAGACAGGCCGTTAGGACTGGCGTAGGTGACCTTCCCTGACCGGCTGAGCCGCAGCATCCCGTCGCCCACCCGCGGCGACCGAACCAGCGCCGGCTCCTCGCCCGCCGCCGGGAACAGGCCCGCCGCGACCATCTGCGTCAGGTCGTCGGCCGCGCTCAGGTACGCGAGATCCAGGCGGCTCGGGGTTCGGGCAGAGCTAAGGTTCGTTGATCGCTCGATCACGGCGATCACCCGCTCATCGTGGCTGACGGGGATCGTCTCGTGCCGCACGGGCACCCCGCGGGTCCATTCCGGATCGCCCTCGCGGCACACGCGTCGTTCCAGGAACGCCGCCGCGAGCAGCGGCTGCGGGCCACTCGGACGTACTGATCCGACAATGTCGTCAGGCAGAGCAGTCGGCGCGGTCGTCGGGCGCATCTGGGCCAGGGCAATCCAGCTCGCATCCTCGGGCCAGTTCGCGCCGTCCTCCGGACCGCACAGTGGCGCCCACAGAACCAGATCTGCGAACGACAGGTCCGCGAGGAGCTGCCAGTCGGAGATCAGCGCGTGCAGCAACTCCAGGTCCGCGCCGCGGATCCCGGCGCGGCCAGCAAGTTGAGTGAGCGTGGGCACCCAGCCATCATCGCAGCCCAGCCGCGCTGGTCGAGCCGCCCGACTGGCACATCACCCCGTTCCCGGCAATTGACGCCTCATGGCGTGGCCTACCTGCTGGTAACGTGCCGGCATGAGCCAGGACCAAACGCCTCGGCACGGCGGCGCGCACGCAGTGGCGGCGGCGAGGAAGCACGGCGTGACCACCATGTTCACGCTGTCTGGCGGCCACGTGTTCCCGCTGTATGACGGGGCGGTGAAGGCGAGCCCGCCGATGCCCATCATCGACGTGCGGCACGAGCAGACCGCGGTGTTCGCGGCCGAGGCGACGGCGCGGCTGACCCGCACCCTGGCCTGGCCGTCCTGACGGCCGGGCCCGGCGTGACCAACGGCGTCAGCGCCGTGACGACGGCGCACTTCAACGGGTCCCCGCTGGTTGTGCTGGCCGGACGGGCGCCCGACGGCCGCTGGGGCTCGGGCAGTCTGCAGGAGCTCGATCATCCGCCGCTGCTCGCGCCGGTGACGAAACGAGCCTGGACCGCGCACGCTGCCAGCGAGGTCGGCGGGGCCGTCGAAGCTGCGTTCACCCTGGCCGCCGCCCGGCACCGTGGCCCTGTGTTCCTCGACGCAAGCCTGGAAGCCCTGTTCGGACCCGCCGATCCCCCAGCCGGTGACGAGCAGCCTGGGTTCGCGGCGAAGTCGGCGGATGACGCACCCGACGCCGACGCGGTCAGTGACATCGCCCGGCTGCTGGCCGGCGCTGCCCGGCCCGTGCTGATCCTGGGTTCGGCCGTCTGGCTGGACGGTGCAGACGGCGCGGCCAGGGCTGCCGCCGAGCACCTCCGGCTCCCGGTCATCGCGAACGGCCAGGGACGAGGCATCCTGCCAGCCGGGCATCCGCTGCTCGTGACGCGCGCACGGGCCGCGGCGCTCGGCGAGGCCGACCTGGTGATTGTTGCTGGCACCCCGCTGGATTTCCGGCTCGGCTACGGGCACTTCGGCGGCAAGAACGGCACCGCGCCAGCGCGCGTCGTGCACCTCGTTGACGCGGCCGACCAGGTGGCCCGGCACTGCGAGCTGGCCGGGTCGGCAGCTGGCGACCTCAGCGCGATCTTCGTCGGCCTAGCGGCCGAGGCTGGCCCTCACGGTGCGTGGGTACAGGAGTGGCTTCCCCGGCTCCAGCACGTGGCCCGAGACGCGACAGAGGCAGACGCGGCGCTGCTGCACAGCGACGTGAGCCCGATTCATCCCCTGCGGATCTACGGCGAACTGGGTGCGCTGCTCGCGCCCGATGCCGTCGTGATCGGCGACGGCGGCGACTTCGTGAGCTACGCCGGCAAGTATGTGGAGCCCGCGCAGCCCGGCGGCTGGCTTGACCCTGGCCCCTACGGCTGCCTCGGCACGGGCCTTGGTTATGCCATCGCGGCGAGGGTCGCCCGTCCGGCCAGCCAGGTCGTGCTGCTGCTCGGGGACGGCGCGGCCGGCTTTTCGCTCATGGATGTCGACACGCTGGTCCGGCACGGCTTGCCGGTCGTGATGATCTGCGGCAACAACGGCATCTGGGGCCTGGAGAAGCATCCGATGCAGGCCCTCTACGGCTACGACGTGGCCGCCGACCTGCAGGCTGGCTGCCGTTACGACCAGGTCGTGACGGCGCTCGGCGGCGGCGGTGAACTGGTGACGCAGCCCGAGGACATCGGCCCCGCGCTGCGGCGCGCGTTCGAGTCTGGCGTCCCGTACCTGGTAAATGTTGTCACCGACGCCAAGGACGCCTATCCCCGATCCACGACTGGCGTGTAAGAGGCGGCTAGTCGATGACCGCGATCAGGTCGCCTTCCTGCACGACATCGCCCTCGGCGACGGCCAGCCTGGTCAGCGTGCCCGAGTCCTCGGCGAGCACCGGGATCTCCATCTTCATGGATTCCAGGATCACCAGCGTGTCACCGTCGGCAACGGCGTCGCCTTCGGCGGCCACGACTTTCCAGACGTTAGCCACCATCTCAGCGCGCACTTCGCTCATTTGCCCTCCTGCATGTTGGCCGCACCCGGCCCGTTGCGCTCCATCATCGCCGTCGCCGCGCCCCTAGGGACGCAGCCGGCTAACCAGTGACGTGTCGTAGCCGCCGCTGGAGAACTCGTCGGATGCGAGGAGGTCCGCGTGGAACTCCAGATTGGTCTTGAGCCCGCTGATCTCAAATGCTTCGACCGCGGCCCTGGCGCGAGCGAGTGCCTGCGCCCGGTCCGCGCCATGGACGCACAGTTTGGCCAGCAGCGGGTCATAGAACGTCGTGACGGTGTTGCCCGCCGTGTAGCCGGCGTCGACGCGCACGCCGGGTCCAGTCGGTTCCGTCCAGGTCGTGATAGTGCCGGGGCTAGGCAGGAACCGCTTGCTGTCCTCGGCGTAGATACGTAGCTCTATTGCGTGCCCGGCCGGGGTGACCTCGGCAGGGACGAAGCTGATGTCCTCGCCAGCTGCGATCAGGAACTGCTGCTCGACCAGGTCGATGCCGGTGACGAGCTCGGTAACAGGGTGCTCCACCTGCAGGCGCGTGTTCATCTCCAGGAAGACGAAGTCGCCGGCCTCGACGTCGACGAGGAACTCCACGGTCCCGGCGCCCAGATAGCCGACCGCCTCGCCCGCCGTGACCGCGGCGGCCAGCATCCTGGCCCGCAGCCCCGCGCCGACGCCGGGCGAGGGTGTCTCCTCGGCGACCTTCTGGTGGCGTCGCTGCACCGAGCAGTCGCGCTCGCCTAGCGCGAGCACGCGGCCACCGCCGAGACCGAGGATCTGGACTTCGACGTGGCGAGCGCGCGGCACGAACCGCTCGAGCAGGATGGCCGGGCTGCCGAAGAACCGCTCGGCCCGCGACCTCGCGGTCTCGAACCCAGCCTCGAGCTGCGCTGGATTGGTGGCCGCGCTCATGCCGATTCCGCCGCCACCCGCGGACGCCTTGATCATCACCGGGTAGCCGATCTCATCCGCTGCCGCGAGCGCGGCGGGCAGGTCGGCGACTGGCTGCCGGGTTCCGGCGGACACCGGCACGCCCGCCTGCTCCACGAGATTGCGGGCGTTGATCTTGTCGCCCATCTGAGCCATCGACTCCGGCGCCGGGCCTACCCAGATCAGCCCGGCGGCGATGACACTGGCGGCGAACTCGGCGTTCTCGGCGAGGAAGCCGTAACCGGGGTGGATGGCACGGGCCCGGGTCTGCTCGGCGGCGGCCAGCACGGCAGGCCCGTTCAGGTAGCTCGCCGCAGGCTCGGCCGGGCCGATGAGTACCGCGGCGTCGGCGTCAGCCACGTACGGCAGCGTGGCGTCGGCCTCCGAGTAGACCGCGACCGATCGGACGCCAAGCCGCCGGGCTGTGGCGATGACGCGGCTGGCTATCTCACCACGATTGCCGACAAGGACCGATTCGAGCACGCCCGGCAGCCTACAGCCGGGACGGCACCCGGCGCCCCGCGACCTCGGCGAGCGCATCAACGACGCTTTCGTCGTACTGGTCCGGATCGAGCCGCAGTCGCTCGAGCGCGGCCGCCGACCTATCCCGGTCTATCGACCCGCCCACCATGTCGTCGAATGCATTGGCGGCCCTGATGATCATGCTGCCGAGCGGTGGCTCCGGGTCGTGCCCGCGGGCCGGCCAGCTCTGGCACCGGACGAGCTCGGCGACGTGATCCAGTACCCCCGCCTCCCGGATGACGTCGGCGCCGAGCTCGGCGATCCGGTCCTGGTCGGCGGGCGAGACCAGGACGGTGGCGCCACCGGGGATGGGGTCACGCAGCGAGAGCTGGCCGATGTCGTGCATGAGGGCGGCGTACTCGAGGGCGAGCAGGTCAGGCTCGGGCATGCCGAGGCCGCGGCCGACGGCTACCGCGAGCCTGCTCACCCGACGGGAATGGCCGGCCTCGACATACCCGGCGACCTCCGTCACGCGCGCGAGCGACCTGACAGTCTGCAGGTACGTGGCCCGGATGCCGGCATACCGCCGGAAGGCTACCTGCGTGACCAGCAGCGGACCCGTGAACACGGCCAGAACCAGGAGGCCCATTGTCTTAACGCTGAAGACGGTGATGATTACCGACGCGCCCACCGCTAGGCCCAGCGGCCATTGCAGCCGTATCTCGTCTAGCATCGCGACGGAGAACTTTGCGCCGACGTCGTCGGCCCGGATGAGGGCGCCGATGAGGGTGTCGACCAGCCAGCCCAGGCCGACAAGCAGCGCCATGATCGAGAAGGCGAGCTCCCATGGGCGGTTGGGGCCGGAAACCTCCGGGGCTAGCGGGCGGAAGATGAAGGCCACACAGGCCACCGCCACGATGCGCGCGCAGATGCCGGTGACCCCGGCCGGGCGCCCGGCGGCGATGTGCGGCAGGGCGCCCACGGTCATGCCAACCGCCGCGACGGCAATCACCAGCAACGCGGACTGCTTTGTGTAGCCCGGCTTCGGCTGCGCCAGCAGCAGGGCGTACGACATCGCCCCGACCATGGCGATGGGCGCCGACTCGCGCCCGCCAGGCAGGGCGAGCCTCAGCAGCTCACCGAAGGCAATGAAGCCGCCGAACGCAAGCGCGGCCGTCCAGTAGATGTGATGTGCACCGTTCGGGCGCGCTTCCACGGCCGTCACCGCGAATGCGGCGGTTACCAGTGTTGCCGCCGTCGCCATCAGCAGCAGGCGCCCGGAGTCCACCGCCTGCCAGTACGCTATCCGGTCCGGCGCCTGGCGCCCCGCCATGGTGCTACCGGTCACGGAATCACCACTTGCAGCGGCGCTGTCGGGTCGTCGTGGTCCTGGACCGTCACTATCGTGAGATCGGCGGGCGCGCGCGCAGGCTCGGGCAGCTGCCACTCCTCGACGTCCAGCGCCTTAATGAAGGCCTCAACGATCAGCGGGTCGAACTGCGTGCCCGCGCCGCGTCTAAGCTCCCCGATGGCCATGTGGACGCTCTTGGCCTCGCGGTAAGAGCGCGTCGACGTCATGGAGTCGAAGGCGTCGGCGACCGCGATCACGCGCGCGAACTCCGGGATCTCGTGGCCGGCCAGCCCCATGGGGTAGCCCAGGCCGTCGATCCGCTCATGGTGATGCATGATGCCGTTCAGCGCCTCGTACAGGAATCCGATCTCCCGGACGATCTCCAGACCGCGCATGGGATGCAGCTGGATGGCCGCGTACTCGTCTTCGGTCAGCGCGCCGGTCTTCTGGAGCACCTGCGTCGGAACGCCCAGCTTGCCGACGTCGTGGAGCATCCCGGCGAACCTGATGGCGTCGACCCGGTCCGAGCTCATCGCGATCTGGCGGGCGATCATGACCGCGCCGCGTGACACCCGGTCCCCGTGGCCCCTCGTGTAGTAGTCCTTGGTCTCGACAGCCTGGCAGAGCGCGTTCATGGTCGCCGCGTACGCACGCTGCTGCTCGGCGAACTGGCCCATCGCCCACCGGGCCACGAACAGCGGGACGAGCACGAGCACGGCGGAGAACCAGCCCATGATCATCCACAGTGCGGCGATGACCAGGCCGAGGCACGCATACCCGAGGTCCGAGGCGAGCAGCAGGGGCAGGCTGGACTCCAGCCCCTCGCGCTGCAGCATGCCACTGCCGCGATTCAGCCGGTACACGCCCCAGATGAGCGCGTGGTTAGCCAGCACGTGCACGGTCGCCGCCACCGCGAATGCGACGGCGATCTGCAGGAAATGCGGAAAGTCGGGCAGTTCGACTTCGCCGTTGAACGCGACATACACGGTGCCGGCCGCGAGGCCTGACAGCGCGTACATCGCGCCGTTGAACAGCCGCTCGGCGAGCATGAGCTGGCGGCGCAGCCTGAGCAGCGAGACGGCCCCGACCAGGGCGGCGGGCACCGGTCCGAGCAAGACGACCGCGGCCAGCGTGGCGGCAGAGCTCGGCGACCACTTCGTCTGGCGCGATGTCAGCGGCGTCTTGGCCGAGTCGCAGACTAGGAAAAGGACCTGAAGGACGATCAGGACGACTAATGGATGGGGAACAACTTCAGCCGGAGTCCTGGGAGCCGGCGTGGTGTGCGCAGTTGCCACGAGAATCCCGGTGATGGCCACGACGACGACGATGTAGAGCCATGCGGCCCTTGACACCACGCCATGACCCCCTCGTGACTGAGCTTGCCGGCACAATCGACCGGCATCGCCACTTAGCGTAACGCGATCACAGGAATTACCGCTGGCTCACGCACAATGCAAGCGCGGAGTACTGAGCGATCAGGGCGATGCGGGGAGCGCGAGCCGACCCTACTCGGCCACGACTTCGGTGATCTCGAGCTCCTGCCTGACGGCGGCAATCCGGGTGAGCACCTTGGCGCGCAGCTCACCGGGTACCGCTTCGTGACCGCAGCACTTGTGTACCAGCTTCTTCACGAGCTCCTCGAGGCCGTACTCCCGCAGGCACGGCCCGCACTCGTCGAGGTGTTCTTTGATCTGGGCGGAGCCGCCGGACTCCATCTCGCCGTCGATGTAGGAGTACACCAGCGCGAGCACCTCGGTACAGGGCACGTCGTGCGGCTTGCCGCAGCTCATTTCGCGTCCTTCCCTGACGCCTCGCCGTTGGCGCGCGCCGCGGTCGGGGAGGACGATGCGGCGAACATGCCCTGCTCCGCCGCGTAGTCCTGAAGCAGATCACGAAGCTGCCTGCGGCCGCGGTGCAGCCGCGACATGACTGTCCCGATCGGAGTGCCCATGATGTCGGCGATCTCCTTGTACGCGAATCCCTCGACGTCGGCGAGGTAGACGGCCAGCCGGAAGTCCTCCGGCAGTGCCTGGAGGGCGGCCTTGATGTCTGAGTCCGGCAGGCGCTCCAGCGCCTCAGTCTCCGCTGACTTGAGGCCAGTCGAGGTGTGTGATGCGGCCCTAGCGAGCTGCCAGTCCTCGATCTCCTCAGTACCCGACCGCTGCGGCTCACGCTGCCGCTTGCGGTAGCTGTTGATGAACGTGTTGGTCAGGATCCTGAAGAGCCACGCCTTCAGGTTCGTACCCGGCTGGAACTGGTGGAAGGAGGCATAGGCCTTTGCGAACGTCTCTTGCACCAGATCTTCGGCGTCGGACGGATTGCGGGTCATCCGCATCGCGGCCGCGTATAGCTGATCTAGGTACGGCAGCACGTCCGCTTCGAACCGCTGACTGCGCTGTTCCAGTGTCTCGGGGACCGGACCCACCCCTTCCGGAATCGAGGGCCCCAGCCGACCAGGCTGCAAGCCGCCTCGCGGGGAGGATACAACGCCCACAGTCAGCACATCGCGCGCGACCGTCCTGTACGGCGCCTTCCTGGTCTGGTAGCTGGCAAGAGACACGTGCTGTCAAACACGACCGCTGGCGGCTTCATTCCGCCTGCCGGCCGGTCCGGCACCCCGAATAAAGCCGTTACCAGAACTGCCCATGGGCATTACCGGCGGAGCCGGTCAAGCTTGCCCTGGCAGGCGACGCACCTGGCCGCTTCCGGCTTAGCCTCCAGCCGCCCTTCTGGAACGATCGCGCCGCAGTCGACGCACGTCCCGTATGTGCCCAGATCGATCCGGTTGAGTGCAGCCAGGACGTCGGAGCGCTGTCGGCGGGCGACCGCCAGCACTGCGTCCGACCGCTCGTTTTCTGAGAGGTTGGCGCCCGCATCGGCCGGATCCTGGGGGTATTCGCTGGACGTACGATGCTGACCGCCTGCGCCGTTCAGGACCGTGATCGACCTGTCCAGCTCGCTGCAAATCTTCTCGAGCCGCCGCCGCGCCGTCGTGACGTCCATGTGATCGCCGCCTCCTTCTGCAACCTGGCCGACAGCACCATGTGGGGGACTTGCGCTGCCTGGCCACCGAACTGGCCTAGAACAGCACTCCGGTGCCATCATCGCTGCAGTCCGCGGCGCCTTCCCGCGCACCACTCCGCGTGCTTACCCCGGCGCCAGCTAACGGGGCGGCTGGACCGCGGCCGATCGGCTCGATCAGCTGCGGCCCGTTGTTGCGGACCGAGTTCACCTCGGTCGAGACGGGAAAAGTCGTCAGGCCGCTCGCAGCGGCCGGCGCCAGCAGCGCCCGCACGTCGGCGACCTCGCTGTTCGCGGGCTCGAGCCAGTCAGCCCAGCCGGCCGGATCGATGATCATCGGCATCCGGTCGTGGATCATGCCGAGTTCGTCCGGAGCGCTAGTGGTGATGACGGTTGTTGTCCAGAGCCATGCATCCGGGTCGTCCCGTTCCACCGCGGGGTCGCGCCACAGTTCATACAGCCCGGCGAACGCGAGGGACAACCCGTCGGCCCGCGTGATGTACATCGGCTGCTTGGGCGCGCCGGGCGTGGACTGCCACTCGTAATAGCCGTCCGCAGGGAGGAGGCAGCGTCGCTTGGCAAAGGCCCGGCGGAAGGCCGGCTTCTCGGCGATCGTCTCGGCCCTGGCGTTGATCATGCGGCTGCCGATTTTGACGTCCTTGGCCCAGAACGGGACCAGGCCCCAGCGCACGACACGCAGTTCCCGCTCGACGTGCGGGCGCGCGTTACTGCGAGCCTCAGCCCGGGCCGCGTCGTCCCGGCTGTCGATGCCGCCGCTGACCGCATCGTCCGCAGACGGCGCCTCGACCCGGTCCAGCACGGCATACACGGGCTTGGTGGGTGCGACGTTGTAATCGGGCTTCAGTTCCTCGGCCACCGCGTCACGCTGCACACTGAACTCCTCCAGGAGCTCAATGCGCTTGCGCGTTGACGCGTACCGACCGCACATAACCTCACCCATCAAGCCTTCAGCGACAATGCGAAGCACGGAATGTGCCCTTTCATAACCGAGATCCGGCTATGCCAAACCTTGCCGAGATATCCGGACTCATGCCGGGCCTCGCAACGTCGCGGTGTCTGATTGTCGCCCCACGCGGTCGGCGACGTCTAGACGTGGCGTCAGCCAGTACTCTCAGGAGGCATGCGAAAGCCCGAGCAGACCCACGCCAGCGCTACTGAAAGCGACTGGGCTCCTCCGCTTGCGCAGACCGCCGTGGCAGCGACAGTCCCCCTGCCCGGCTCCAAATCCATAACCAATCGAGCTCTGATCCTCGCTGCACTGGCGGAAACGCCCACGACGATCGTCGGCCCGCTCGTCGCCCGCGACACCGACCTGATGGCCAGGGCGATCGTGGCGCTGGGAGCCACGATCGAGACCGCCGTTGCCGACGTGACCAGTCCGGCCGACCCTAGTGGATCCGGCGCTCACGACGTCGCCACCTGGACGGTATCGCCAGGCCAGGTCAGCGGCCGAGCGGCCGTCGATGTCGGCAACGCCGGAACTGTGCTCCGCTTCGTTCCGCCGATTGCCGGATTGCACAAGGCCGACGTGGAATTCACCGGTGACCCACGCGCCTCGCAACGCCCAGTGGGTGAACTGCTGGCCGGACTGCGGCAAGCGGGCGTCGAGATCCATGATGACGGCCGCGGCGCCGTGCCGTTCACAGTGCGCGGCCGTGGCCAGGTCACAGGCGGGAACGTGACGCTCGACGCCTCGGCGTCATCGCAGCTAGTCTCGGGGCTGCTGCTGGCGGCGCCGAGATTCGACGCTGGCGTGGAGATCACCCACCGCGGCAGCCGGGTCCCGTCGGCGCCGCACATCGCCATGACAGTTGCCATGCTGACAGCGGCTGGCGCGGAGGTAGCGGTCGGCAGCCTCAACGGCGGCGAGGTCCCCGATTTCTGGCGGGTCAAGCCCGGCCGAATCGCCCCCGGCCGAATCGCTGTCGAGCCCGATCTGTCCAATTCGGCCCCGTTCCTGGCAGCAGCCCTGGTTACGGGCGGACGTGTCACTTTTCCTGGCTGGCCGGCCAGCAGTCTGCAGGGGGCCGGAAGGATCATGGACGTGCTCGCGCAGATGGGCGCGAGGTGGGAGCGCGCCGGGACGGGCGTGCGTGTCACAGGTAACGGGGCCATCCACGGCATCAAGGCCGACCTGCGCGACGTCAACGAACTCGCGCCCGTTTTGACCGCGCTGGCGGCGCTGGCCGACTCGCCGTCGCAGCTGACCGGGATCGGGCACATGCGCATGCACGAGACAGACCGGCTCGCCGCGCTGGTTACCGAGATCGGCGCCCTCGGCGGACAGGTGACCGAGATGCCTGACGGGCTGCGGATCCAGCCGCGGCCGCTACGCGCTGGCGCCGAGCCCTTCGACAGCCGCGACGACCACCGGATGGTCATGGCCGCGGCCGTGCTCGGGCTGGCCGTGCCGGGCCTGCGCATAAGGAACGCGGCCACCGTCGCCAAGACGTTCCCTGAGTTTCAGGTGCGCTGGCAGCAGATGCTCGGGCAGACACCCTGAGCAGGCCGGTCAGCCACGCACGGCTGGACGAGGACGATGTGCGGATCAGGCCTGGGAAGGGCTCCCGGCCCCGCACCCGGCGAAGGCCCGCCCACTCCGGCGCCGTCGACGCGTTCGTGACCGGCGTAGACCGTGGCCGGTACCGCTGCTGGACCGGCGAGCGCATGGTGACTGCGATGAAAGCAAGGGAACTGGGCCGTCGTGGCATTGTGGTCGGCGACTGGGTCAGCCTGATCGGCGATGTCTCGGGTCAGCCGGGTTCGCTAGCTCGGGTCGTCCGCGTCCAGCCGCGGACGTCGGTCCTCCGGCGGTCGGCCGAGGACGACGACCCGGCGGAGCGGATCGTCGTCGCCAACGCCGACCAGCTCGTCATCGTCACGGCTCTGGCCAACCCGACGCCCCGGCCGCGGCTGATCGACAGGTTCCTGGTTGCTGCATTCGATGCCGGCCTGGATCCACTGCTCTGCCTGACGAAGGCGGACCTGGCTGCTCCGGACGATCTCATCGCCGCCTACGAGCCCCTCGGCGTGCGCTGGATCGCGCTCAGCAGGCCCTTCACCGATCAGCTCGACCAGCTCCGCGACCTGCTGGCCGACCGGATCAGCGTCCTCGTCGGCCACTCGGGGGTGGGCAAGTCAACACTCGTCAACGCCCTGCTACCGGACGCGGCGCGGGCCGTCGGCGAGGTTAGCCCGGTCACCGGCCGCGGTCGGCATACGTCGTCTTCGGTCGTGGCGCTGCCACTCGGCCGTGACGGCTGGCTCATCGACACACCGGGTTTGCGGAGCTTCGGCCTCGCCCATGTCGCGGCTAACCGCGTCGTATCTGCGTTCCCTGAGTTCGCCGACGCGATCGCGGAGTGCCCGCCTGGATGCAGTCACCTGGAGGCTGCGTGTGCACTGGACGAGTGGGTAGCCGAACACGGTAGTCCGGCCGTGGCCGCGCGCCTGGACTCGCTGCGGCGGCTGTTGCGCAGTCGCGAGGGCCTGGACCCAGCTGATGCCGCGGAGCCGAGCGAGGGCTAGCCGAGCGAGGGCTAACGGTCGCGGCGCGGCCTTCCCGTGATCCGGCGACCGATCGCTGGGCGAGCGATCGCGGGAGACCGATCGCTGGGCGACCGGGCCCGGGCGACTCTGCCTTCGGCGGTGCGGAACGCGGGCAAGTGACACCGAATCTCGGGCTGGGCGCCTAATCCCCGGCGGTTGCATTTCCAGTGCACGCTTGTTGCCGCTACCGTTGCGCGGGATGGCAGGTTTTGATGGCGACCTCGGATTCGCGCACGTCCTTGCCGACGCCGCGGACGACATCACGATGCGACGGTTCCGGGCGCTGGACCTGCGGGTCAAATCCAAGCCGGATCTGACGCCGGTGAGCGACGCCGACGTCGCCGTCGAGGAATCCCTCCGCAACGTGCTCAGCAGGTCGCGTCCACGTGACGCGGTGCTCGGCGAGGAGACCGGCCACACGGGGTCCAGCCAGCGGTGCTGGGTCATCGATCCGATCGACGGCACAAAGAACTTTGTCCGGGGCGTGCCAGTCTGGGCCACTCTGATCGGCCTCATGGACGAGGACGAGGTCATCGTCGGCGTGGTCAGCGCGCCGGCTCTCGGCCGCCGCTGGTGGGCTGCACGCGATGGCGGCGCCTGGACAGGGCGCAGCCTGACGAAGGCAGCGCCGTGCCGGGTGTCGCAGGTGGCGAACCTGTCAGACGCGTCGTTCTCGTATTCAAGCCTCGGCAGCTGGGAGGAAGACGGACGGCTGGCTGAGTTCCTCGGCCTGACCAGGAAGGTGTGGCGGACCAGGGCATATGGCGACTTCTGGTCGCACATGCTTGTCGCTGAGGGCGCCATCGACATCTCGGCCGAGACGGACGTAAACCTCTGGGACCTAGCCGCACTCCAGGTCGTCGTCACGGAGGCCGGAGGGAACTTCACCGACCTTAGCGGGATCCCCCGGCCCGACCGCGGGAGCGCCGTCTGCACGAACGGGCTCTTGCACGCCGAAGTGCTCAGCCTGCTCTCGGCCCCAGATCGGGACTTGTCTTAACGGCCAATCGGGCGGATGCTGGACAGCACTGGCAATCACAAGCGCACAAGCACGCCGGGCTGGTTCGCTGCGGCATGCGTCGCCACGGCCTTCCGGGCCGCCACCAGGCTCCCGGCGCGCGGTCCGACGCGACGATGCACTGCGGCAGCTCAACGCGAAGGGAGCACTTGATGAATGTACGGGACGGCATGTCCAAGGTTGTCCTCAGCGTCGGACCAGCACATACGCTGCGCGAAGCTGCCCGGCGCATGTCGGCCCGGCGGGTCGGGGCGGCCGTCGTCGTCGATCCCGAGCACCCTGGTATCGGAATACTGACGGAACGCGACATTCTGGACTCCATCGGCGCCGGACAGAACCCGGATACCGAGATGGTGGCCGACCACCGGACCTCGGACGTGGTCTTTGCCTCGCCGGACTGGACGCTCGAGCAGGCGGCGTCGACAATGTCCGCGGGCAATTTCCGGCACCTCATCGTCGTGGAAGACGACGACGTGGCCGGCCTGCTGTCGATGCGGGACATCGTTCGCTGCTGGGCGGGAGCGGGCGTTACCGCGCCCGCGTCGGTATAGACCGTTCTCTTGCTGTCACCCCGCCATTTCGCCAGCGGACCTGACATCAGCGCTGTCACCTGGCCCTTAGCGGGGTCTGCCGCGGCCGGGGAACGCATCTCGAGCACCGAGCCACCGCGCGCGCCGTTACCGGCTGCCGGGATGGCAGGTCGCGACCCGCGCGGCGGCCAAAGATATTGTGTCCGCGTGGCGGAGAACGGGCCTCCATGCGGCTAGCAGGCGCGGTCGCGCTCATCACTGGTGCGTCGTCAGGAATCGGCGCTGCGACAGCCGTGACCTTGGCGCGGGCTGGCACGCGGCTGATCCTTACCGGTCGCGACAAGGAGCGTCTGCAGTCCGTGGCGACGAGCACGGGAGCGCTGGCGGTGCCGGCTGACCTTGCCGAGCCAGACGGGCCCGACAAGCTCATTGATGCCGTCCTCACCGAGGAAGGCCGGATCGATGTGCTGGTGTGTAACGCGGGTGCGGGCTGGGCCGGACCGATCGGCGATCTGCCAGCCACTAAGGCGGCGGAGCTGCTGACGGTCAACCTGCTGGCACCGATCCAGCTCGCGCGGCTGGTCGCCCCCGGGATGGCCGAGCGCGGCTGCGGCCGCCTCATCTTCGTGTCGTCTATCGCTGGCGTGACCGGAGTGCGCCACGAGGCCGTCTACGCCGCGACCAAGGCCGGACTCAACTACCTCGCCGAAAGCCTCGGCTATGAGCTGGCCGGTACCGGTGCGGGCGTCTCAGTCGTCCTGCCGGGCGTGGTCGACACGCCGTTCTTCCGCCGCCGCGGCCGGCCATACGACCGGCGCCTGCCAGCTCCCATTCCAGCCGAGCAGGTGGCGCGCGCGATCGTCACGGCCGCGCAGCGCGACCTGGACGTCGTCTACGTGCCCCGATGGCTGCGGATACCCGCGTGGCTGCACGGCACCTCGCCGCGAACCTTCCGGCGGCTCGCGACCCGCTTCGGCTGACGCGTCCTCAGCCGGCCGCGAGCATGGCCGCCGTCTCGGCCAGTCTCATGGCATACCCAGCCTCGTTGTCGTACCAGGCCGCGACCGTGACGAGGTCACCGTCGCTCACTGACGTGAGCGGCAGGTCAACGATCGAGGACATGGTCTCGCCGACGATCCGGGCCGACGCCCAGCCCTCGTGCAGGACGCCCAGGATGCCGGCCAGCGATCCGGCCCCTGCCGCGGCTACGAAGGCGTCGTTCACCTCAGCAGCGGCGGTGGGCCGGCTAGTCCGGACAGTGAGCTCCACAATGCTGCCCGTCCGGACCGGCACCCGGTAGGCCTTGCCTGTGACCTGCAGGTCCGGCCAGATGAACTTCAAGGCCTTCGCTGCCCCAGACGATGACGGGATGATGTTCTCTGCCGCCGCCCACGAGTCACGGCGCTCCTTCATCGGCTGGTCGGTCAGCGACTGCGTGTTGGTGTAAGCGTGCACGGTAGTGAAGAAGCCGTCCCGGATGCCGAGAGTCTCGCGGAGTACTTTCACCACTGGCGCCAGCGCGTTTGTCGTGCAGCTGGCCATGCTCACGATCCGGTGCTTGCCCGGGTCGTACGACTCCATGTTGATGCCGGGCAGCAAGACGGCGTCGCAGTCGTCGAGCGTCTTGCTCGGAGCGCTGACCAGCACGCGGCCTGCGCCAGCGTCCAGGTGTGCTTGCGCCCCGGCGCGGGTCGTGGCGCGGCCCGTGCAGTCGAGGACGAGATCGACGGCGAGCGCCTTCCAGTCGGGCGCCGATTCGCGGGCATCGATCCAGGTCACCGTCGCGTCCCCGATGACCAGGCCGTCGGCCTCGGCGCTGACCGGATCCCGCCAGCGGCCGTAGTTTGTATCGAACTCGAACAGCGGCGCCATCGCGGCCGCCGGCACGATGTCCACGATCACAGACGGCGTGAACAGCTTGGCGCTGAGGCCCGCCTTCACCGCTGATCTGCCGATCCGGCCGAATCCGACGACTGCAACTTTGGACATCGGGTTTCCCTCCCCGGCCCGGCGATCATCGCTGCTGCGCCGAACGCGCTTGACCTCGTTCCTTCTGACAGCACTCATCGTAAGAGCAGCGTCGGCCCGGCCAGACGGCCGGACCGACGCTGCGCGGGTGTGCCAGATCGGCCGAGCGCCCGGACCCCAGTCAGACACGGCGGTACCGCAGCACAGCGATCGGCGTGCAGACGACAAGCAGCAGCCCCGACCAAGCCAGCGCGAGACCGACGTCGCTGGTCGAGCCCGTCAGCACGGCGCGGACCGCGTTGACCATCGGCGTGATCGGCTGGTACTTGGCGAACGGCTGCAGCCAGCCGGGCATTGTTGAAGCGGGCACGTACGCGCTCGAGATGAACGCGAATATGAACGCGATCAGCGACATGCCCTGCGCCGCCTGTGCGTTGGGCGCGAACAACCCCATCACGATGAACACCACCGTGAAAACGACCGCGTATACGACGCACAGGCCCAGTGCTGCCAGCCCTTGTTGCCAGGTGCCCGGCAGCCGGAAGCCGAACAGGAAGCCAAATGCCGCCGTGGTGGCGATCGACCAGATGTTCGTCGTCGAGTCCGCTAGCGCGCGGCCGAGCACCAGCGAGTACCTAGGCACCGGTAGCGACAGCAGCCGGTCGGTGAAGCCCTGCACCTTGTCCTCGGCGACCGCCACAGCGATGCCGCCACCGGTGAACAGCACGATCGTCGCCACATACGACGGCACGAGGAAGTCGACGTAGCTCGTCGAGCCTGCGTGGATGGCGCCGCCGAACACGTAGCGGAAGCAGAACAGGAATAGCGCCGACTGCACGATGCCCATGAGGCTGAGACCGGGCGTCCTGATGTACTTGCGCAGCGCCCGCAGCGCCACTTGCCCCGAGGCGCTCGCGACTCCTGGCATGTGGTCAGGGCGACTCAGCCCCTGCGGCATTGGTAGTTGCGTCGCGGTCATAGCGTGCTCCCATTCGCACGGCCGGCGGCGACCGGCATGGCTGCCTCGTCACCGGTGAGGGTCAGGAAGACCTCGTCGAGCGTCGGACGTCGCAGGCCGATCTCGTCGACCATGACGCCGGCGTCCTCGAGGCGGTTAATGACGGCTGCGAGGGCTGCCGGGCCGCCTGGCGCTAGCGCGCTCACTCGCCGGCCGCCCGCGTCGAGCCGAGGCTGGCTCGCGGTGACGCGGGTCAGGATCTGGCCGACCGCACCGGCCAACGCGCCGTCCGGCACGGCGACGTCGATGACGTCCTGCCCGATGCTCGCCTTCAGCTCGCTTACCGGGCCGGACGCGATCGCCCGGCCGTGGTCGATGACGACGGCGTGGTCAGCAAGCTCATCTGCCTCGTCGAGATAGTGCGTTGTCAGGAGAATGTCGGTCCCGGCGGCCGCGAGCCCGCGCATCGCGTCCCAGACCTCCCGCCTGCTGACCGGATCCAGTCCGGTGGTGGGCTCGTCGAGCAGCAGCAACTGCGGCCCGCCAACCAGGCTGGCGCCGAGGTCAAGACGACGCCGCTGGCCACCCGAATAGGTGCCGCTGCGCCGGTCTGCAACCTCATCGAGACTGAGCTGGTCGATCACTGCCGCGGCTGCGCGCCGGGACGCGGCCCGGCCGTGCCCGAACAGCCGCGCGGTCATCTCGAGATTCTCACGCCCGGTCATCGTCGGTTCCACGGCCGCGAACTGACCGGCGAGCCCGATGTCGCGCCGAACCCGGACGGCGTCGCGCACCACATCCTTGCCGCGTACGAGCAGTTGTCCGCTCGTGGGGCGGACGAGCGTGGCGATGGTCCGGACAAAGGTGGTCTTGCCGGCGCCATTGGGGCCGAGAATGGCCAGCACCTGGCCGGGCGGAGCGGTGAGCTCCAGCCCGTCCAGCGCTGTCACCTTGCCGAATCGCACGGTCAGGCCGCGGGCTTCAAGTAGCGGCTTGCCCGCTGCCAGCATCGCGGCCCTCATCGGCTCGGGTCATCGATAGTCGGGAACCGGCCCTCGCGACGCGCCTGTCGTGCGTCGGCGAGGTACGCGCGACTACACATGGCCGACAAGATGGCGATTCCGCCGCGATGTACGCGGACCTCTGCGTTGCGGAGCTCGCCGGTCAGGACGATGCGCCGGCCATCGGCCGCAGCGGTGCCCGTCCAGTCTTTGACTCGGCCACGGCCGACCCTGCGGACGTCGCCGTGCTCGACGATTGCGCCGTCGCTAACCAGCAGCTTCACGATGGCGTGGTCGGCGTCGAGGCTGATCTCGAGATCGCCGGCGGGAATCTGCGGCGACCGCAGGTCAAGAACCACGGTGCCGCGTGATGCCCGGACGTCAAACGCACTCTGGTCGGTCCAGTGCCCCAGGCGCTTGACGACCGCACCGTGCGCGCGGACCGGAACCATGTCCGGAGTCGTCCTGCCGGTCACGGTTGCCTTGGTGTTCATTCGCAGTTCTCCTCTGCTCTCAGCCCGTCGGCGATCCGACGAGTAATATCGTGAGCTGATAGTAGCCTTAGAACTAGTCTCTACGCAACCTGATTCTACAAGACTAGTTCTCTGGATACTAGCCGCCACGCTGCGTCTTTCTTCGCGGCTACTAGTGCGGCAGAAACTAGTAGAATGGGAAGCATGGAGAACGAGTTCAGATCGTCGCCGCTGGCCCTGGCAGTGTTGAGCCTGCTGCACGCGGCGCCGCTGCATCCGTACGGCATGCAGCGCTTGCTCAAGCAGTGGGGCAAAGACAACGTGATCAACGTTGGCCAGCGCGCAAACCTGTACAAGACGATCCGGCGGCTGGACGAGGCCGGCCTCATTATGGTCCGCCAGACCGAGCGTGATCAGCAGTACCCGGAGCGAACCGTCTATGAGCTGACCGAGGCGGGCAGGGCAGCCACCCAGCGCTGGCTCACCGACATGCTGGCCCGGCCCCGGAACGAGTTTCCGCAGTTCCCCGCCGCGCTGTCGGTCATCATGCTGCTCAGCCCGCCCGAGGCTACAGCGGTACTAGAGCAGCGCGCCGCCGCGCTCCGCCGCCAGCTGGCCGGGCTGGAGGCCACCCTGGCCGAGGCGTCGTTCCTGCCACCGGTCGTACTGATGGACGACGACTATCAGCGCACGATGTACAAGGCGGAGCTCGCCTGGCTTGAGGGCGTGATCGCGGACGTGCACAGCGGGAAGCTGACATGGAGTCACGAGGATTTTGCCGATCTGGCGGGGAATATCCAGCCCAGCGGTGAGCAGGACGCCGGCGCTCTGTCGCCGGAGTAGTCCGCTAGCCCGCTGGGAGCCAGCCATCCCCGAGAAGATGGCGGCACGCGGGTATGTGCAGACTGTGACCGGCAATTCGCCAGGCGGCGCGGCGATCAGGACACCGGACCAGCGGCTGCGCGTGTTCGTGAGTTCCACGCTCCAGGAGCTCGCGGCTGAGCGGCGGGCGGTCAGTCGCGCCATCTCAGCGCTGCGGCTGACGCCAGTGATGTTCGAGCTGGGGGCCCGCCCGCAGCCGCCGCGCGAGCTATATCGCGCGTACCTGGCGCAGAGCGACGTGTTCATCGGGCTGTACTGGCAGCGCTACGGCTGGATCGCCCCTGACATGCAGATCTCAGGGCTGGAAGATGAGTTCGAGCTGGCGCGGGGGCTACCCCGGCTGCTGTACGTGAAGACGCCGGCGCCTGAACGAGAGCCGCGGCTGCGTGAGCTCCTTGATCGGATCGCTGAGCAGGCGTCCTACCGGCGCTTCGACACGCCGGCGGAGCTGGGCCGGCTGGTCCGCGATGACCTCGCCTTGCTGCTGAGCGAGCGGTTCACGGCCAGCCCGCCTGCTCGGACTGCGCCGGCCGCGACCGGCCCGCCTGCGCTGCCGGCCGGCGCCGCGTCGCTTGTTGGCCGGGACCAGGCAATCGGTGAGGTCGTCGCGCTGGTGGCCGACCCGGACGTGCGGCTGGTGACGCTGACGGGACCGGGCGGTATCGGCAAGACCCGGCTGGCGCTCGCCGCTAGCGACCACCTGCGGGATCACTTCGGTGCCGGTGCCGCATTCGTGCAATTGGCCGACGTCAGCGATCCCGGTCAAGTCCTGGCCAGCATCGGACGAGCGACCGGCGCCGATCTCGCCGGGACAGGCTCACCGCTGCAGACCCTCGCCGAGCAGTTCTGGGAGGATCCCTGGCTGCTGATCCTCGACAATCTCGAGCAGGTCCTTGAAGCCGGGCACGATCTTGGTGAGCTGCTCGCTCGCTGCCGCGGCCTGACGATCCTCGTGACGAGCCGGACGGCACTCCGGCTGCGGCCCGAGCGCGAGTACCCGGTGCCCCCGCTGACGCTGCCCGCCGATCCGGACACTGCACCGCTCGCTGAGATCGCGAGCTCGGCGGCAGTCGCCCTGTTCGTGGACAGGGCCCAGGCGGTGCGTAACGACTTCGCGCTCACCCGCGCAAACGCTGCCGACGTCGCGCACATCTGCCAGCGGTTGGAGGGTCTGCCGCTGGCCATTGAGCTCGCTGCCGCCCGCCTCCGGCTCCTTGACCCCGCCACGCTACGCGAGCGGCTGTGCCGATCGCTCGACGCACTCGGGACCGGAACGGCGGACATGCCAACGCGCCAGCAGACATTGCGCGCCACTGTCGAGTGGAGCGTGGACCTGCTCGAAGATGCCGAGCGGTCGCTACTGGAGATCATGGCTGTCTTCGTGGATGGCTGGACGTTCGACGCCGCCGCCGCGGTGGCCGGCCTGAGCGAGGACAGGGCGCTTGAGCTGACCGAGGCGCTGGTCCGGCACAGTCTGGTCCTGGCCGATGCGGCCGGTCCGGCGCCCAGGTCGCAGATGCTGGAGACCATCCGCGAGTTCGTCGCCGAGCGGCTAGCCACCCGCGGCGATGTCGAAGAGGTTCGGCGCCGGCACGCCGAGTGCTACCGCGGCGTGGCCGAACAGGCCGAACCGCACCTGCGCGGCTTCGGGCTTGCCGAGTGGCTGGACCGGCTGCACGCCGAAACCGGCAACCTCGCGGCGGCGATTGGCTGGTACTTCAGCCACGATCGCGCCCAGTTGCCGCACCTGTTCCGCTTCCTGCTGCCGTTCTGGGTGCTGGCGGATGAGATCCTCAATCAGGCACGCTCCTGGATCGGCCAGCTCCTTCCCGCCATCGATTCGCTCGAACCGCAGGCACAGGCCGAGCTGCTCTGGACGGCAGCGGTCACAGCCAACCAGGCAGGCGACGGCGCGGCGGCCCTTTCAGCTAGCCAGCGCCTTGGGCCACTGCTGGCGCAGCTCACCGATCCATACCTCGGCGCCGTCTCCCAACTGGCCATCTCGTGGGCCACCACGATCCTCGGCGACTCCGACACGGCCATCCGGCAAGCCACCGTCGCGCTCGATGAGCTCCGCAGCCAGGATGAGCCGCACTGGACGACCGTCGCGGTCTTCACCGTCGGCTACATCGAAAGGGCGGCCGGCCGCTACCCCGCAGCATTGCGCGACCTCAGCGAGGCGCTCGCCCTGTCCGAGCGGTACGGCTATGCGTGGATGGCCATCTGGTCCCGAGTGCAGCTGGGCAGCCTGGCTGTTGAGCAAGGCCGGCTGGATGACGCCCGGACGATGCTTGACGAGGGACTGGCCCAGAGCTTGATGGCGCACGGCACCATGAACATGACGCTTTCGCTGGACGCGTTCGAGCAGCTCGCGCTCGCGGAGCATGACTATGAGCGGGCGGCGCTGCTAGCTGGGGCTGTCGAAGGCTTGCGACGTCGAATTGGCCTGGGAGTCTGGCCAGAACCGCAGCGGGGAGAGGCCAGCCTGGCGGCAGCGATCCGCCAGGCGCTGGGCACCGACCGGTTCGACGAGGTATACACCGTCGGCGCCCGGCTCAGCCGCCGTGAGGCAGTGGCGGCCGCCGTGTCGGGCGCGACGGGGCCATGGCGCGCTGGGCCATAACCTGACCGTGGTGCGAGCAGGCCATACGTGCCGTCAAGGTGTTGCCGCCGCACTACCGCCCGTCGCCGGCCGGGGGCCAGGAATCCCCCCATGAGATCTTCCTGGCCTGACGGTACGCATCGCCCTTGCTCTTGCTCACCAGCTCACGCCGACTCGTGCCATTGGGCGTGCACAGATCCAGCAATACCAGGCCCTTGCGATGCAGGGGACGGCGTACAACGCGACCCGGCGGCGGCGCCATGTCGACCGACATCGTCGCCCGGACCGCCGCGACGTAGCTGAACTTCTCGTCTTCGTAGGGGAGCTCCACGCCCTTCACTTGTCGGTGGACCGCCGAGCGCTGGAGCCGGGCACCGAAGTGACACCAGTCGCCTTCGACCGCTAGCGGGCATTCGAGCTGATGGGGGCACGGCGCCGCCACCACGTATCCAGCCGCCAGGAGCTGCGTCCGGGCGGTCAGGATCCGCCGGTGCCCCGGCGGGGTCCCTGGCTCGACGACGAGTACGGCCGGGGCGGCCGAGGCCGCGCGCGCGACGAGGTTTGACTGCTGCGCATGCGTCAGCTCGCCGAGCACGTATCCCACGGTCGCCAAGTCTGCGGTCGGCACTCCCCCGGCGGGCAGTTCTTCGACCGGCAAGTCGCCGGCCGTCGCCTCGGTCGGCGATCGTCGCGTGTCGGTTGTGAGCCGCCATCGTCGCCACGTCGCCGTTCGCAGGCTGGGCGCTTCCGCGGTGCCGAGAATCACCCTGCCCAGCGTGATGGCCTCGGCCGACTGCTCTAGCAGCGTCATCGAGGCGATCGAAGGCAACTCCTCAGCAACGGCCCAGGCGGCGGCGCCAGTGCCCGCCCCGAAGTCCAGCAGGCTACTGGGCGCCCAGTCCGGCAGTGAGGCGCGTAGCTCGCGCACCGCGCGGCTGATCGCGGCGGCCGTTGCAGGCATCCGGTAGGCCGCGTACGCAGCAGCATCCGGCTTGGTGGCCAGCACCGGCGCGGCAGGCACGTCGCCGGAGTGATACGCGGTCATCAGCCGCTGGACACCAGCGGACAGGCTTGGAATGCCGGTTCTGGCGAGGCCCGCCTCGATGGCTGCCGTGAGCGAGCCCGCATTTGAACCTGTCACATTCCCAACGTAGCCGTCATTACCGCAGGCATCGCCGCACACCTGTGGCATAGCGGATTACCGTTGCTGGTATGGAAACCACGACAGCGCAGGACTCGACACCGCAGCAGTGGGCGCCGCAGGAGTGCACGCTGTCGCAGGCGGGCCGGGAAGCCAGGGCGAACGAGTTCAGCGGGACGTTTGCCGACACCGTGTTGAGCGTCGGGCGGCCAGAGCCAACGAGGCTGCGGCTTGAGCTTGAGCCCGGTCCGGCGAGCGCCAGCCGGGTAGCAGCGCTCGTGGCCGCCGAGACCGAGTGCTGCTCGTTCTTCACGTTCACGCTGACCGCGACGGCTGGCGCCCTGAGCCTGGACGTGGTTGTTCCGGCCGCGCATCTCCCAGTCCTCGACGTCCTGGCCGAGCGCGCGACCGCCAGCCTGCGCACCGATTAGGTTCAGCCAGGTCGCGCTCGCCTTGTTCGTGGACATGATGAGCGCGGCGATCGGCGCCGCGCGAAGGGAGACGATCATGCGGTACCTGTGCCTGCTGACCGGCGACCCGGACAGCCCTGGACCCGAGCCCGGCTCGGCCGAGTTCCAGCAGATGATGGACGACTACCAGACCGCGACTGCGGCCATGGCCGGCAGCGGCGTACTCGTCGACAGCGGGCCGCTCGAGATGCCGTCGACAGCACGATCGCTACGCATGCGCAACGGCGAGCCGCTGGTAACGGACGGGCCGTTCATCGAGGTGAAAGAAGTCATCGGCGGCTACTACGTGTTGGAGTGTTCCGACATGGACGAGGCGCTCCGCTGGGCGTCGACCATTCCGGCCGCGCGGTACGGCGTCATCGAGGTTCGACCGGTCATGACCATGGGTGGCCCAGGCTGACTCGGCCGCGGACGCCGGCTGACAGCTACGGTGCTAGGCGAACGGCCCCGTTCCCAGCCCAGAAGCGCAGCCCGTCAGCTTCCGCCGATGCCTCTGGATGCTTCCACCCGACCTTGAGCACGAGCCGCTCGCCGGCGGCGCTGGTCACCGGAGCGACCCGCGCAGTCTGCCTGCCCGGCTCGTACGGCTCGCCTAGCTGCACAGACCAGCGTTCCGCGGCCTCCGCGACGAGCGTCGGCAGCCGGGCCAGCCGGTCTCGCCGCTCCGGATCGGCCGCGGCGCGGCTGGCCGGGAGCGTGGTTTGCGCACCCGGCCTTCCTCCGCGATTCTGCCTATCGGCGCGTCCCGGGTTTGCCATGGGAAGGTCGGCTGGAGGCCTGGCATCGCCCACTCAGGGCGTGCTACCAGAACGCCCTGTTCATTTTCTCGCCATATCGCTCGGCGTGATGCGTCCGTAGGCGGTCAGCGTTCGCAGCGCCGACAGCGTGACGATTCCCCGCCATTCCAGGGTCGCGGCCTCGCTCGGCGGGTCCCAGCTAATGGGCCAGCTCCCGTCATCCTGCTGGCTCTTGAGGAGCCGGTCGAGGTGAGCGTCGATCTGCTCGTCGGTGAACAGGGCCCGCCACCTCGAGCTCGGTTCGGGGACCAGGGCGAGGGGCGTCAGCCCGTATCCCTCCGCGTCGGGGTCGAGGCGGAACATGCTGATGTCGCCGAAGTGCCTGGCGATCTCTCGGGCTTGCTTGTCGGCCCGGTCCCGGTCAGGCACGTGGGCCAGGAAGATCATCACCTCAGACAGCGTGTGCGCGTCCCCGGGCGGACCGTCGGCGGCGAGCTGCTGCCAGCAGTATTCGGTGGCCTGCGTTCGCCACGGGTGGTCAAAGCCGAGCTGGTACAGCAGCCCGACCAGGCCGGCGGTCGGGTTGAGGGCCGGTGCGTACGTCCAGTCCGTCCAGTGGGCCGCGCGCGGGAACTGCTCGATGACGTCGAAGGCCGGCGGCACCGCCCCGCCAGCGGCGGCGCGCGCTGCGGTCGCCGCGAGGAAGTCACACGCCCGTGTGATCATCGCCTCATCGGCTGCGCCAGCGGCGGCCAGCGCCTGGAACGCGATCTCGACGTCGATCGGGAGGCTGGCCGGGCAGCGCTTGTCCGGCTCCAGTCCGTGGCCGAAACCGCCGTCGTCGTTCTGGTAGCCCCGGAGCGCGTCCACCACGTGAGCCCCAGACTGGCCGAGGAAAGCCGTTGCGAATAGGCGCCGCTCGAGCAGCCGCGCCTGGCTGAGCATGAAGCGGTCTCCCGCTGCGAAGACAGTATCCATGGCCCGAGGCTACGGGCCGGGCTGGAACCGGTCTTGAACAGATCGGCCATCCTGGCGCCGCCGAGCGCGGGGCAAGCGGCCGCCGTGGCTCCGAATGGGCCGCGATCCGGGCCAGGCGTCTCCGACAGTCGGCCGGAGGCGGCATTATGTACGCGTGCAGCTGACTTGGGACCTCGCCGGCGCTCCGCGCGGTCCTAGCCCGTCCAGGGGACGGGCCGCGTGAAGACGATCCTGCTCGCGGCCAGCATCGCACTGCTGCTCTCGCTCTTCGGCACGCCCCTTGCGATCCGGCTGTTCCAGCGGCGCGGATACGGCCAGGCGATCCGCGACGACGGCCCGGAGGCGCACTACACCAAGCGCGGAACGCCCACCATGGGCGGCACCGTCATCGTCATCGCTTCGGTGCTCGGGTACTTCGCAGGCCACATACTCACCGCCGACCCGCCATCACCGTCTGGACTCCTGGTCCTCGGCCTGATGGCCGGGCTCGGGCTGGTGGGCTTCCTCGACGACTTCATCAAGATCTACAAACAGCGCAGCCTGGGCCTGCGCAGCGGCGCCAAGCTGACGGGCCAGGTGGTGGTAGGCGCTCTGTTCGCCGTGCTCGTCCTGCACTTCCCGGACCGGTACGACCTCACCCCGGCGGACGCCCGGATCTCGCTGCTCCGCGATGTCGGACCGGCCCTGGCCGTGCTGCCGTTCGTGATCTGGATTGTCCTGCTGATCGCCGCCGCGTCGAACGGCGTCAACCTCACCGACGGGCTCGACGGGCTGGCGGCCGGCTCAGCCGTGCTGGTGCTGGCTTCATACGTCTTGATCGCCAACTGGCAGCTACGAAACGACTGCATCAGCGGGCCGATAACCTCGCACTGCTATTCAATCGCGAGCCCGCTTGACCTCGCCGTGGTCGCCGCGGCCGCGCTTGGCGGCTGCCTAGGTTTCCTATGGTGGAACGCGCCTCCGGCCCGGATCTTCATGGGCGATACGGGGTCGCTGGCCATCGGCGGCGTCCTCGCCGGGCTCGCGGTCACGACCAAGACAGCGCTGTTGCTGATCGTCCTAGGCGGCCTGTTCTGGCTCATTACCGCCTCGGTGATCATCCAGGTCGGGTTCTTCAAGATGACCGGCCGGCGCGTGTTCCGGATGGCGCCGCTCCAGCATCATTTCGAGCTGATCGGCTGGGCCGAGACCACAATCGTGATCCGCTTCTGGCTCATCACAGGGCTCTGCATTGCGCTGGGACTCGGCATTTTCTACGTGGAGTGGCTGCCGAGCGGCTGACGAGGCTAGGTGCGCACGGAAAGGCGGACCGACTGGGTCGGCCGCCCGTCCATCGCGATGACTGCCGTTCGTCGTATTCGGTGACCGACGGACCCGCAACCGGCGTCGGCGAGAGCGAGCAGAAGGGCTAGCCGTGAATGTGTCACTGAACACAATCGATGTCATCACGTTGTTCGTCGAGGACCTGGACCAGGCGAAGGCGTTCTATCGGCGCGTATTCGGCCGGCCGCTTGGCTTCGAGGACGACAACTCGGCGGTATTCAAGTTCGAGAACATGACCGTCAACCTGCTCAAGACCGGAGCTGCGCCGGAACTCATCAATCCCGCAGCCGTCGCCAGTCGCGCGGCCGGATCGCGGTTCCAGTTCACCATCGGCGTCGGCAATGTCGACGCGGCATGCGACGAACTGGCGACCCTCGGCGTCGAAATGCTCAACGGCCCGATGAACCGGCGATGGGGAATCCGCACGGCTAGCTTCACTGATCCTGGCGGCCATATCTGGGAGATCGCAGGCCCAATTTCGGGCGCGGACTCGTAATTAGGAGGTGCAGCCGAAGCGGCGTCGAGTTCCGCCAGTTCGCCTCATGCTGCGAAGACCACGGCGCTGCCATCTTCTCGATCCAGGATTCGGCAAATCTGCAAGAATATGTCCTATGCGGTGGATTGAGAAGCTGGGCCGGGCACAGCGAGCGGTTGTGGTCGTCGCGCTTGGAGTCGCGTTCCTCGCAGCGGGCAGCTATCTCCCCCGCCTGGCCGAACACCACCCGAGGGTCGGCTGGTACGGATACACGCACCTCAGCGCCCCAAGCGTCCGGTGGCCGGGCTGGCTGCGTCTGATTCTCTGGCTCGCATTGATCTGTGTGTGGGCAGTCGTGTCGATCAGGTTGCTTCGTCCCTCACGCCGCGATGATATGGAGGCTTGTTAAGGTGCGGGCCACCAGGCACCGACGGCGGGCCTGCCCTCCGGGCCGCAGCAAGCCGGACGGCCGCGCTGCTTAACACGGCGCCGAACCCGCGTGCGGCCGTTCCCGGCCTTGATTGGAATGCCGAGGAAATCGCTGCACATCTAGTTGCCGAGCTCAAGGTTTGCGAGGCCCCCTTCGAGGCACCGTCGATCGGCAAGGGTCCTGCCTTGGTCGTAACCAGCTCGAGCGGCGGGCGGACGCGTCGACGGATCCATCATGTTGAAACCGAAGGCGTTGAGTGAATTGCCGTCCGGAAAGATCGTCTCGACGTTGCTGCCGCGGGCGCGCAGTTCGTCGACCTGCGCTGCAAGATGCATGCCCCACTCCAGCG
>DATIOU010000080.1:0-10373 GCA_035472835.1 Streptosporangiaceae bacterium
GGCGTCGGCACGGGTCAGCAACTGGACGCATACGTGATCAGCGCCCGCGTCCAGGTGCGTGGCCAGCTGGGTGGCGACCTGCTGAGGCGTGCCGTGCGCGACCAGCGCGTCGATCAGATGGTCACTACCCCCGTCGGTCAGGTCCTGGTCGGCGAATCCGAGCCGCCGGAGGTTCGAGGTGTAGTTCACCAGGTGCAGGTACGGGTTCGTGACCCGCTTGCGGCCGAGCACGCGGGCTCGCTCCGGGTCCGGATCGAGCACGACCTTGTGCTCAGGCGCGAGCAGCCGGTCGGGCCCGAGGATCTCCCGCGCAAGCAGTGTGTGCTCGGCCGGCACGAGGTAGGGGATCGCGCCCGCAGCGCGATCGGCAGCCAGCCTCAGCACCCTGGGACCGAGCGCGGCCAGAACAATGGCATTTTCGGGAACGTGGTTGCTAGCGAGCTGATCGACGTAGTCGGCGAGGGTGTCGTACGGACTCGCGTACTCGGCGGTCGCCTCTGGGTGGCCGGCGCCGACGCCGAGCACGAACCGGCCGGGATAGGCGGCCTCGATCCGCTGGTAGGAGTTCGCAACGGTGGCGGCGTCGTCTTTCCAGATGTTCACGATGCTCGTGCCGACGATGAGCGAAGTCGTCGCGCCGAGCAGCTGGTCCACGACGGCGAGCTCGCCGTCCGGCGAGCCGCCCAGCCACACCGCGCCGAAGCCGAGTTGCTCAAGCTGCGCTGCGAGTTCGGGCGTCGTCAGCGTCGCCGGCCGCCATATCCCGAACTGTCCGAGCCGATCGCTCCACTGCGATGCCATCTGCACTCCTCCGCGTGAAGGCCGTTCGCGTCGGTAGCAGTCTGCCGGAACTTCGGCGCTACAGGCCCATGAGGTCGGCCATGAGCGCCATCTGCTCGTCGAAGAACTCGGCGCGCGCGTCGATGACGTTGTTGAACTGGCCGAAAAGCTCCAGGCTGACGGCACCGAACAGCTGTATCCAGCCGGAGAGCCCGGCGAGCATCAGCTCGTCCGGAAGCTCGGGCGCTATGTCGCCGCGGGCGCGCATCATGTCAGCGCGCACGGACTCGGTCATCGGCGCCGAGGGCCGGTAGCCCGGCTTTGCCAGCTGCCCCGAGCCAAACCCGTCAGCGAGGATGCGGGCTAGTACGACCGGTGTCCGCGCGGCTGCCGCGATGGTGTCGGTCGGCGCCGCGTAGCCAGGGACCGGGCTGCCATAAAGCAGTGCGTACTCGGCCGGGTTGGCGAGCGCCCAGCCGCGCACGGCGCGTGTCGCGGCGAGCCAGCGCTCGCGCAGCTTGTGCCGGTCGGCGACCGCGGCGTCCGCGGCCTCGACCGTCGCGCCGAGGTCGTTGTAAGCGTCGATGATCAGCGCCGTCAGCAGGTCGTCGCGGCTCGGGTAGTAGCGGTACAGCGCCGACGACACCATGTCCATGTCGCGGGCCACGGCCCGCAATGACAGGTTGGCGCCATCCGTGGCCAAATGCGTTCGCGCGACCGCCTTGATCTCGGCCATCATCTCTGCTCGGACCCGGGCCCGGATCGATTTCGCTGGCATCTAGAGATTATTGCACACAATCGAGAGCACTGCTCTTGCGTATCGCGTGGTCGTGTGGCAGACTCGTGGCTACAAGAGAGAGCAGTGCTCTCTAAACGGATCGCCGGACTGGTGGAGCCAGCGCGACGAGGGACACGAGGAGAAGAACATGCCCGAGCACGTCATCGTCGGCGCCGGGGGAGTCGGATCGGCCACGGCTGTGCTACTCGCAGAGCGTGGCGAGCACGTCAGCCTCATCAGCCGGCGGGGCAGTGGACCCCAGCATCCCGGCATCGACACCGTGGCCGCGGACGCGACCGACGCAGAACAGCTGAGCAAGCTGTCGGCCGGCGCGGTGGCCCTGTACAACTGCGCAAGCCCGCAGTACCACCAGTGGTTCACCGACTGGCCGCCGCTCGCCTCGGCGCTGCTGACAGCCGCCGAGCGCAGCGGTGCAGTGCTCACCGTGATGAGCAACCTGTACGGCTACGGCCAGGTCGACGGGGCTATCACGCAGCAGACGCCGCTGGCCGCGACGCATCCGAAGCTGCGGCTGCGGGCGGAGATGTGGCAGGACGCGCTCGCAGCGCACGAGGCCGGCCGGATCCGGATGACCGAGGTGCGGGCCAGTGACTACATCGAGGCAAACTCGCTGATCTCCACGGCGATCGGCAAGCCGCTGCTGGCCGGCTCGCGGGCCTACGCGCCCGGGCCGCTGAACGTGCCGCATAGCTGGACGTCGATCGCCGACTGCGCCGGGACACTGGCCGCGGTGGCGGTTGACGAGCGGGCCTACGGTCAGGCGTGGCTCGTCCCGACCAACCCGGCGCTGACCATCCGCCAGCTCGCCACAATGTTCGCTGAGGTCAACGGCGCTCCGAAGGCCAAGCTGACCGCGATCCCGTACCCGGTGATGTGGGCGGCAGGCGTGTTCTCCCCGATTGTCAAGGAGCTGCGGACGACGCGGTATCAGTTCACCAGCCCGTTCGTGATCGACGCGAGCGCGACCACGGACGCGTTCGGGCTCGAGCCGACGCCCATGGATGTTGCGCTGCGTGACGCCGCCGCGCGGCTTCGTCAGTAGCGGGCTCCGCTGCGCGAGCAGCCGAGCCCGCTGCGCCCGCCGGGCGCTCTGCGGTTCTGTCGGTGGCCCGGTCTAGCCTGGTCACGTGGCACCAGACCAGGCGTCAGATCCAGTTCGCGCCCGATACCTCGGCCTCGTCGACGACCTGATGGGAATCGACGGCGTGACACCGCCGCCCGGCGGCAGCGGGTTCGGCCGCGGTGCGCTGAAGTACCGTGGCAAGATCTTCGCCATGCTGGTTCGAGGCAGCCTTGTGGTCAAATTGCCCGCCGACCGGGTGACAGCCTTGATCAAGGCAGGCGAAGGTGTCGCCTTCGACGCCAACAAGGGCACCGCGATGCGGGAATGGCTCAGCCTGGCGCCCGACTCGCGCCTGGGCTGGGAGCCGCTGGCGACCGAGGCGCTCGATTTCGCCCGCGCCTCGGCGGCCAGCAGACCGGCTAGGGCGCCACGGACTCGCTGACGCGCAGCGTGCCGCCGCGCTTCAGGAACGGGTGGTTCCGGACCAGGCCGACCGCCTCGTCCAGGCTGTCCGCGTCCACGACGGTGTACCCGCCAATGGCGCTCCGCTCCTCGGTGTCGCCGTCACTGGTCACGGCCCGGGAGGCGCCCAGGGGCGCGCCAGGGTCGACCATGTGCTCACCGACTTCGCCTACCCACGCCCCGAACGCCGACATCATCTGCTCGCGGGCCTCCGGTGTCGGCGGCATCTCCATCGCACCCTCGTACGTGATAAGGAACTTAGTCATCGCAGTCTCCGCCCCTGAGCTTCGTGATAGTGAGCGCGACCGGCGTGCGGTTTCGGTCGCTCTCGCAGGGTTGCTCACGCGCGACCGCGCTGGCAATGTTCGTCAGGCCGATGACATTGTCCGATAGCCCGGAGCGGCGTATGGACCTGCTCACGCCCACGCACGCCGACGCGATCGCATCGACACTGGCAGCTGTCAGCGTTCGCAGCAGCGTCTACTGCCTGTCCGAGCTCAGGGCGCCATGGGGATTTCGCGTCGACGGCGCCAACGTGGCCAAGTTCCACCTCGTGCTCGAGGGCAGTGCCTGGCTCGAGCTGCCCGATCAGGAGCGCGTCCAGCTCCGGACCGGCGACCTGGTCATACTCCCCGGTGGCGGAAGCCATACCTTGCGGGACGCGCCAGACTCGGCAGTGATCGGTCTCGACTCGCTGCTCGCCGACCATCCGCTCGACGCGAGCGCTCGACTAAGTAACTGCGGTGCGGGCGCGCTGACCAGGCTGCTCTGCGGCGGGTTCCGGCTCGAGGAGCCTGCAGTGCTGGCCACCGGTCTGCCCGCCATGGTGCGCCTCGACACGTCGAGCGCCGGGATCAGCGCCTGGATCGACCCGGTGCTCGCGCTGGCGCAGCAGGAGGCCGAGCATGCCGCGCCTGGCGCGCAGGCCGTCCTGGCCAAGCTGTCCGATGTCTTCCTGACGCAGGCCCTGCGCGCGTATCTGATCGGGGCGGAACTCGTCGGGCTCCTGGCACCACAGCAAGCGGCGGACACGCTAGTGGAGCGCGCGACCAAGCTGATGACTCAGCAGCTGGGCCAGCCGTGGACGCTGCAGTCGCTGGCCCACGCCGTCGGCACATCGCGCAGCCTGCTCGCGGCTCGGTTCCGCACGGTGACCGGCCAGAGCCCGATGCGGCACCTGGCCGCGGTCCGGCTGACGCAGGCGGCCGACTACCTGGCCACCTCTGACCTGAGCGTCGCGTCGATCGCGGTCCGCACCGGCTACGGCAGCAACGCGGCGCTGTCCAAGGCGTTCAAGCGCGAGTTCGGGATCTCGCCGGGCACGTACCGGCGGCTGAAAGGCGAGGCGGACGTGCTCACGGTCCGCTGACGGGCGCGTCGGCGAATCGCGCTACAGTCGCTCGATGATCGTGACGTTCGCCTGACCGCCGCCCTCGCACATGGCCAGCAGCCCGTACCGGCCGCCCGTGCGTTCGAGCGAATACAGCAGCGTGGTGAGCAGCCGTGCTCCGGTCGCGCCGAGCGGGTGGCCGAGCGCGATCGCGCCGCCGCACACGTTGACGCGCTCCAGGTCTGCGCCGGTCTCGCGCTGCCACGCCAGGACCACGCTGGCGAACGCCTCATTGATCTCGACCAGGTCGATATCGTCGATGCCGAGACCGGTCAGCTTGAGCGCGTGCGCAGTGGCCGGAATCGGCGCCGTCAGCATCATCACGGGGTCGGCGCCGCGAGCGCTGAGGTGGTGGATCCGGGCGCGCGGGGTGAGGCCGTGCTCCGCGAGCGCCTGCTCGGAAACAACCAGGACCCCCGCCGCCGCGTCTGCGATTTGGCTCGACAGCGCAGCGGTGATCAGCCCGTCAGCCCGAAGCGGCTCGAGCCCGGCCATCTGCTCGAGCGATGTATCGCGCCGGGGGCACTCGTCGGCCGCCGTTTCGTCATACGGCGTTATCTCGTCGGCGAACAGGCCGCCGTCGATCGCCGCGACGGCGCGCTGGTGACTTGCGAGGGCGTAGCTCTCCATCTCTGCCCGGCTGATGCCCCACTTGCTGGCGATCATGTCCGCGCCGCGGAACTGCGAGATCTCCTGGTCGCCGTACCGCGCCAGCCACCCGGACGAGCCGCTGAAAGGGTCGGCGAACCCGTACTGCTGGCCCGCCAGCATCGCCGCAGCGATGGGGATCTGGCTCATGTTCTGCACGCCGCCCGCGACCACCACGTGCGCGGTCCCGCTCAGCACCGCCTGCGCGGCGAAGTGCACGGCCTGCTGCGACGAGCCGCACTGGCGGTCCACGGTCACGCCGGGGACCTCTTCTGGCAGCCCGGCTGCGAGCCACGCGGTCCGCGCGATGTCGCCGGCCTGCGGCCCGATCGTGTCCACGCAGCCGAAGACGACGTCGTCCACGGCTCGCGGGTCAAGGCCGGTCCGCGCCAGCAGCGCGGCGATGACGTGCGCTCCGAGATCGGCCGGATGGGCGTCGGCTAGCCCGCCGCCGCGCTTCCCCACCGGCGTCCGCACCGCGTCGACGATGTAAGCCCCGGCCACCGTGCCACCCTCCCGAGCCATTGCTAGAACACGTTCTATCTAAGCCGGCTGCCGGCCGTAGCGCAGCAGGCAGTTCGCCGAGTGAATGGAGTCATTCCGGGTAGTTCGGCCTCCCGCCGGGCAAACGCCCGACATCAAACTGACTGCTGACAATTCGGAGCCCAGAATGCTCGCTCTCATCGCCGCCCTCCTGTTCGCGATCGCGTTCCTGATCAACGCCGCCGGCGTATCGACCGACGCGGTCTTCGCGCCGCTGAGCCTGACGTTCGCCGGCCTCGCATTGCTTGCCTTCCACCTCACCGGCCACGGACCTGGCTGGAAGGGCTGGCGGCGGCGATAACCGGACCCGAAGCTAAGACAGTTCGCATTCGAGTTCCTTGCTGGCGTGAACGCAGCGCGCCAGTCGTTTCGTTCGTGCGGCACCTATGACACATCGCGCGGCTCGGAGGCCGCCTTCTTGGGGCTCGCGCGCAGGTGCGCGCGCTCGCCCTGCCGGCCAAACAAGCTGAGGAACTCGACTGGCTCCGCGTCCGCGGCCCCGAACCAGTGCGGTACGCGGGTGTCGAACTCGGCCGCCTCTCCTGGCGTCAGCATCAGATCGTGCTCGCCGAGCACGACGCGAAGGCGTCCGTTGAGGACATAGAGCCACTCATAGCCCTCGTGGGTCTGCGGCTGCGGATCCGGGCGGCTGTTCCTCGCCGGGATCACTAGCTTGTACGCCTGGATGCCGCCCGGTCGCCGGGTCAGCGGAATCATCGTCATGCCTTGGCGGGTGACCGGCCGCAGGTGGATGCGAGGGTCACCAGTAAAGGGAGCGCCGACGAGTTCGTCGAGCGTGACGCCGTGCGCCCGGGCCAGCGGGAGCAGTAGCTCGAGTGTCGGCCGACGGTCACCAGATTCCAGCCTGGACAGGGTGCTCAACGAGATCCCGGTGGCTGCCGATAGGCCGGCCAAGGTCATCTCCTGCTCGCGCCGCAGCGCCCGCAACCGCGGTCCCACCGCGCCGAGCGTTCGCCCAAGGTCGTCATCCATTCCAATAGTTTGCCATAGCAGCAACGCCGCTTGCCGAGATTAACGGCTTACCCGCACCTTGGTCGTGGAGGTGATCGAAGTGAGCGGTCAACTGAACGGCGGCTACGACGTCGTGATAGTCGGCGGCGGCGCCGCCGGGCTGAACGGCGCACTGGTGCTGGCCCGGTCCCGGCGGTCGGTGGTAGTGATCGACGCCGGCAACCCGCGCAACGCCCCCGCCGCCGGCGTGCACGGGCTGCTGGGCAGGGACGGAACCCCGCCCGCCGAGCTACTTGAGCGCGGCCGCGCCGAGGTCCGTGGTTACGGCGGCCACGTGGTCAGTGGCGAGGTCAGCGCAGTAACTCCCGACGGTGACGGGTTCGAGGTCGCGCTGGCCGACGGCCGGACGGTCCGCGCCCGCCGGCTGCTGGTCGCCGCCGGGCTGGTGGACGAGCTGCCCGACATACCGGGCCTGCTGGATCGGTGGGGTCGAGATGTCGTGCACTGCCCCTACTGCCATGGCTGGGAGGTCCGTGACCGGGCCGTAGGCGTACTGGCCACGGGCCCGCTATCCGTGCACCAGGCGCTGCTATTCCGCCAGCTCAGTGACGATGTCACAGTCTTCCCGAACACCAGGCCGCTGGCGGGCGAGGAAGCCGAGCGGCTAGCTGCCCGCGGTATCCCCGTGGTGGCTGGAGCGGTGGCGCGCGTGGAAGTCGCCGGTGACCGCCTGATCGGCGTAAGGATCAGCGACGGCACGCTGGTCAGACGCGAGGTGCTGGCGGTTTCGTCCCGGCTGGCGGCGCAGGCCGGGTTCCTGGCCGGGCTCGGACTCAAGCCAGCGGAACATCCCGCCGGTGTCGGTGATTACATCCCCGCGGATCCGATGGGCTGTACCGATGTGGCCGGGGTATGGGTCGCGGGCAATGTCACAGATCTGATGGCGCAGGTTGGGGGCGCCGCTGCGGAAGGCGCACTCGCGGCTGCTCATATCAATGCAGATCTAGTTCTCGAGGAGACCAACCGGGCAGTTGCCGCCTACCAGAGAGTCAATGAGGGTCGCGCGCCAGCTCATCTTGCCGACGGGTCAACTAGTCGCGCAGGCGGCGGCCAGCACGTCGTCGCACACGGAAGGCATTCCGGATTCGTCGGCTGAACGCTGGGTGAGAACCACGACGGTGAGGTCCCGCGACGGAATGTTTGACCATGCCGTCCCGAGTCCGCCCTCCCAGGTGTAGCTGCCATCGTCGAGCACGGACAGGCCGTAGCCCCAGCCGCGGTCCTCGAGGAAACTGAAGCCGGGCCAGACGTTCGCCCGCTGCGCAGCGGTCAGCTGGTCGCGCGTCATCTCGGCGGCCGTTCGCCGCCTGAGCACCGGGCTACCCCCGCGCATTAGCATGCGGCCGAACGCGACCAAGTCGTCGACCGATGACACCAATCCGCCGCTGCCGTCGGCGAAGAGCGGCGGATGCGCCCATTGGCCATCCGGAGGGTCGGTCACCAAGAACTCGCCGTCCCGGTTCTCGTACGCAGTCGCCAGCCGGCCGACATCAGCGGCGTGGAATCCGGTGTCGGTCATTCCAAGCGGGTCCAGTAGCCGCTCCCGCATTACGTGCTCGAACGGGATGCCCGCAGCGCGAGCTGCCAAGACTCCTAGCACCTGCGACCCGGACTGGTAGAGCCACCGCTCGCCCGGCTGGGCCAGCAGCGGCAACTCACCGAGCCGCGTCATCCAGGTATCCGGGTCCGGCATCGTGCCAGGCTGTGGCGGCCCGAACGTGCACAGGTCACGCTCCGCCGCGGCGGTGACGATCGGCCACGGCTTTGGTGCCATGAACATCGCACCCTGCATTCCGAATCCCCACGTGAAGGTGAGAAGGTCGCGCACGGTGATGGAGCGCCGAGCCGGGACCGTATGTCCGAGCGGGCCATCAGGGCTGCGCAGCACCCGGCGGCCAGCCAATTCGGGCAGTAGCTCATCGACCGCCGCGTTGAGCTCCAGCAGACCGTCATCAACGAGCGAGAGCACGACCGCCGCCGTGATGGGCTTGGTCGTTGACGAAATCCGGAACAGGGTGTCCCGCCGCATCGGCGCCCCGCCCACCGCCATCACGCCCGACGTCGCGACATGCACAGACTCGCCCTGGGCCACGGCCGCGACGACGCCAGGAACCTGGCCGTGCACCACGGCCCGCTCGACGACCTCATCGACCCGGCCGAGCACGGTCGCGTCGAGCCCATCACGGTTGCGCACGCAGCCACCTTATGGCCGGACCCGCGCTGCGCTGCGCACCGCTCGACCAAGAGTTCGGGACGCTCGGATCGAGACCTGGCAAGTGCGCTCGCCTGCGGTTTCAACTTGTCGGTTGACACCGGTCGATCAGCCACTATAGTCTTTCAACTAGAAGGTTGAAAGCTGGGAGGGGTGCCGATGGCGGCAGACACGCTGTCGCGGGTCTTCGCCGCACTCGCGGATCCGACCAGGCGCGACATGGTGACTCGGCTCGCGGTCGGCGACGCGACCGTGAACCAGCTCGCCGAGCCGTACCCTATGACGCTCCAGGCGGTCTACAAGCACCTGAAGGTACTAGAGGACGCCGGGGTGGTGAGCCGGCCGGCGGGGACGCAGCCTCGGCCGGTACGGCTGGAAGCGGAGGTCTTCGACCTGATGGACAAGTGGATCGAGCGCTACCGGCGCCAGGCCGAGGAGCGGTACCGCCGTCTCGACGCCGTACTGGCGCAGCTGAACCACGACACGACGACCGACCAGACCGAGAAGGGAGGCGCAGCATGAGCACCATCGCCGAGACGACGATCGAGGCCGACCCGAAGGTGCCGATCATCTGGATGCGCAGGGAGTTCAACGCGACGCCCGAACAACTGTTCCGGGCGCACACCGATCCGCGGCTGTTCGCGCAGTGGGCGGGTCCCAACGGGATGCACACTCGCATCAAAGAGTGGGACGCGCGCTCAGGCGGCAGCTGGCGTTACGTGTCCACCCGCGACGAGCAGCAGTACGCGTTTCGTGGCTGCTTCCACGACGTGCGGCCGGACCGGATCGTCCAGACGTTCACCTTCGAGGGGCAACCCGACGGCGTGGCGCTCGAGACACTATGGTTCGAGAACCTCGACGACGGGCGCACGCTTCTGCGCACACAGTCCCTTGTGGACAGTTTTGAGGCCCGAGACGCATGGCTCGCCAGCGGCATGGAGGTCGGGGTCAACGAGGGCTACGCCAAGCTCGAGGAGATGCTCGCCGATGGCACTGTCTAACCGGCCCGCCGAGCGGCACCGACAGGTCAGCCGCGAGTTCACCGATCGGGTCCGGGGCGCCCAGTCGTGGGACGCGCCCGCGCCGGTCGGCCGGTGGACCGCCCGCGACGTTGTGCGCCACCTGACCGACTGGCTACCGCCGTTCTTGGCCACCGGCTCCGGTATCCGACTGCCAGCCGGACCATCGGTCGACGACGACCCGGCTGGCGCGTGGCAAACCCACTGCGACGCGGTGCAGTCCCTGCTCGATGACCCGGCCACCGCCGGCCGCCTCCTGTCGAATCCGCATATCGGCGAACTGCCGCTGGACCGCGCGATCGACCAGTTCTACACAGCCGACGTGTTTATGCACACCTGGGACCTAGCCCGGGCCACAGGCCAGGACGACCGCCTCGACCAGGACTTCTGTGCGCAACTGCTGGCCGGGATGGAGCCGATGGAGG
>DATIOU010000081.1:0-12435 GCA_035472835.1 Streptosporangiaceae bacterium
GAGGCCGACGCCGGTAAGTCCGAGCGCGACCGCCACGACGGCCAAAGCCGCGGCCGCCGCGATGGCCTGTGCGCGGAACTGTCGCCAGGTGAGCCAGATCATCGCTTCTCCTCCAGGATCTTGGTACCCGCACGGTCGCTCAGGTCGAGTCTGTTGGTGCGCGCCTGACCCATGTACGCGAGGACCAGGTCTTCCAGGTCGATCTGGTCGACCGTCCAGCTCGGGTCGGCAATCGGCTCGTCGCAGCGCACCAGGATCGTGCTCTGCCGGTCGGTGTGGCTGGCGGTGATGACGTGCTGGTTCGGAGGCATGGTCGCGGGATCGCGGCGCGGTCCGGTCAGAAGCTGATGCGAGGCAAGCAACTCGTCGATCGCGCCTGCCACCTGGACGCGTGAGTCGACGAGTACGACCAGGTACTCGCTGATCCGCTCGAGGTCGGCGACCAGGTGCGAGGACATGACGACGCTGACGCCGCTCTCGGCGGTGGACTCCATGAGTACCTGGAGGAACTCACGCCTGGCGAGCGGGTCGAGGCTGGCGATCGGCTCGTCCAGAATCAGCAGCTCGGGTCGCTTGGCGATGGCCAGCGTCAGCGCGAGCTGCGCGCGCTGACCGCCGGACAGCGTGCCTGCCTTCTGCTTAAGGACGAGTCCGAGCTGACTGATGCGCCGGGAGGCCAGGTCGGCATCCCAGCGCGGATTCAGGTGCGCGCCCAGCCTGAGGTGATCAGCGACGCTGAGGCCGGAGTAGATGGGTGCGTCCTGAGCGACATAGCCAACGCGGGCGAGCTGGTCGGGCCCGCTGCCGGGCGCGCCCCCGAGCACCCGGATGCGACCACTGGTCGGTGTGAGCATCCCGGTGGCGAGGTTGAGCAGCGTCGTCTTGCCGGCACCATTGGGGCCGACCAGCCCGACGACGCGCCCGACGGGGATGCTCAGCGTGCAGTCCGATAGCGCCCAAAGACGCCTGTACTTCTTGCCGAGGCCACTGGCTTCGATCGCTGCGGTCATCTCACTTCCTCCTGAACGGCGGTCCGGATGGTCCGCTGAAAAATTGCGCCGATGCTTTCGTCGTCGAGACCAGCCGCGCGAGCCTTGCTGACCCAGCCCTCGAGGTCGTGGCTGAGCTCGTTGTGGGCGGCGATCGAATCGCTACTCATGGTGGCGGTCACGAACGTGCCGACTCCTGGCCTGGCCGAAGCCAGCCCCTGGTACTCCAGCTCGCGGTAGGCCTTCAGCACGGTGTTCGGGTTGATCGCCAGCGACCCCGAGACGTCCTTCACCGTCGGGAGCTGGTCACCTTCCCTGAGCAGCCCGAGCCGCAGCGCCTGCCGCACTTGCTGGATCAGCTGCAGGTACGGCGCGACGCCGGACCGGGAGTCCAAGTGGAACTCGATCACAGTGCCTGCCTCCTATTTATCTAGGTAACTAGCACAATAGCTATCTCAGATGCTGATGGCAAGCGTGCGCGCGATTCCGGTCGGCACTCAACACCGCCCGCGGAACTCCGCGACACGCCGCGAGCGTTCCCGGGCTGTCCGGTCGGCGCTCGTTACGGTGGAGATCATGGCGACTCGTGCGCCCAACGGCGCAGCGCGCCCTCGCGGCGGCACGACCAGCCGGACCCGGCAGACGGCCAGTCCGGCTCGCCGCGGCTCCCGCTCATACGCGCGCAACCGCGGCGCTGGCTACAACAGCCGCTCACGTTCGGGCCGCCGGCGTTCCTCTCGTGGCCGGCGCGTCACCACGCCGCCTCCGTCGAATCCGTTCGTGATCCTCGCCGGGTGGGTTGTCAGCGCGATCGCCGCGATCTGGATGACGCTGGCGCATACGGTGGGGACCTTGTTCCGCGCTCTCGGCCGCAGCGCCAGAGACCTAGACCCGCTGCATCGCCGGGATGGCCTCGGCCTTTCCGCCCTTTGCGGCGCGATAGTCGCGGCGGTGGCCATCTGGTGGCACCCCACTGGCCCCCTGCAGCCGGTTGCGACCGGGCTGGTGACGCTGTTCGGATCTGGAACGTGGACGATTCCGCTCTTGCTGGGATTGCTGGCCTGGCGGTTCCTGCGCCACCCCGACAGCAACGCCGACACAGCCCGGATGGTCATCGGATGGACAGCGCTGCTAGTGGGCGCGCTCGGCCTGGTGCACGTCGCGTCGGGGACGCCGGAGCTGTCGGCCGGGCTGAAAGGGATCCGCTCCGCCGGCGGAATCGTCGGGTTCGCTGTGTCGGCGCCGCTCGTTGCCGTCATTACGAAGTGGGCCACGATCCCGGTGCTGACCCTCATCTCGGGGTTCGGCTTGCTGGTTGTGACCGGCACGCCGCTGCACCGCGTTCCCGACCGAATCGCCGATCTGCACGGCTTCATCCTGCGCCGGCCGGTGCCGGCCGATGAAGCGACTGACGGCACGGGCCAGGGCGGCACGACGCGCTCGGTCGCCAAGCTGTCCCGTCGCCGGACCGATGCGCTCGAAGTCGGGGCCCGCGACCGGGCGTACGACACGCCGCTCCTTGGCGGCCTGATCGGACGGCGCGACGCACCGCGACACCTGGAGTCGCCCGGCGAGGCAGGTATCAGCGCGGCCGAAGCCGCTGCCGCCGTGGGTTTGCGATTCGGCGGTACGACCGACGACGCAGGCGCAGCCGCGGGCACGCCGGCCGGTAGCGCCGGGCATGACTGGTCGGCCGGCTCCGGCGGCGTTGACGGCGCCGCGGGCGCGCAGCCGAAGAAGGCCGAGCAGCTGACCCTGGCAGCGGTCACCGACGGCAGCTACACGCTGCCGCCGGTTGCGCTGCTGAAGCCAGGCACCGTGCACCGGGCGCGCACGAGAGCCAACGATTCGATGGTCGAAGCGCTGTCTGCAGTGCTGGAGCAGTTCGAGGTCGACGCTCAGGTCACTGGCTTTACCCGCGGTCCGACGGTGACCAGGTACGAGATCGAGCTCGCGCCCGCGGTGAAGGTCGAGCGCGTCACGCAGCTATCCAAGAACATCGCCTACGCCGTGAAGAGCACCGACGTCAGGATCTTGTCGCCAATCCCCGGCAAGTCGGCGATCGGGATCGAGATCCCTAACGCCGATCGGGACATCGTCAGCCTCGGCGACGTGCTCAGGTCGCCGGTGGCCACCTCCGACCAGCATCCGATGGTGGTCGGACTCGGCAAGGACGTCGAAGGCCGCACCGTCATCGCAAACCTCGCAAAGATGCCGCACATGCTGATCGCCGGCGCCACTGGCGCCGGAAAGGCCCTCGCTCTCGACACGCCAATTCCGACGCCCTCGGGCTGGACGACGATGGGGGATATCCGGCCCGGCGACGAGGTATTCGACGAGCGCGGTCGCCGGTGCGCGGTGATCGCGGCGACGCCGGTCATGCACGATCGGCCCTGCTACGAAGTCGAGTTCTCGGACGGCGCCGTCATCGTCGCCGACGCCGAGCACCTGTGGCCGACCGAGACCGCAGCCTGCCGCGCTCAGCGCGCCAGGCCCTCTCGGGCCGCGTTGTACTGGCCGGCTGCCGACGTGGCGCGCGTCGCGAGCCGCACGACCGAGATCTTGCGCGAGCCCGACCGGCTAATCACGACGGCGGAAGTGATCGCTGACGTCGGCCACCAGTTCAAGAACGCCGTCTATGTACTTGCCGGACACCTGCCGAAAGAGGGCCGGAGCGCGCGACCTACATACAGCCGGAACGGCCGGACCGTCAGCTTCTGGGCGCAGACATATTCGCAGCACCTGCTTTTCAAGGCTCTTGCTGAACGCGTGGCTAAGCACTCCGGTCACGGTCGCCGCGAACTGGTCGCGGAGCCCGTCCGCACTAGCGAGATTGCAGCGTCACTGCGCGTTCAAGGCCGGCTCAACTACTCGATCGACGTGTGCGACCCGCTCGACTACCCCCGGCAGGACCTCCCAGTGGGGCCGTACACGCTGGGTGCCTGGCTGGGTGACAGGCATTCTGCGTCACCCCGGAACGGTATCGTGGCGCGGCTACGCGCGCTGGACCTCCTCGGCAACCCGCACATCCCGGAGCCGTACTTGCGAGCATCGGTCTCGCAGCGGCGTGCGCTGCTTGCCGGGTTGCTTGACACCGATGGTTACTGCAGCCCAGCCGGTCAGGTCGACTTCACCTGCACGAACGAGCGGCTTGCACAAGATGCTCTGGATCTTGTGCAAGGCCTCGGCTATAAGGCCACGATGCGGACCAAACCTTGCCGGGGCCGGTCGGAAAGCACGTCGACGGCGTACACCGTGAGCTTCCGGCCGCATCACCCGGTCTTCACGCTCCGACGCAAGCTCGAGCGCCAGACGGCTATCAAGCCTGCAAGTTCGGCGCGGCGACGCTACATCGTCGATGCGCGGCCTATCGAATCTGTGCCAGTTCGATGCATCCAGGTCGACAGCCCAAGCCGACTGTATCTGGCCAGCCGCGCTTGCATCCCAACACACAATTCGACCTGCATTAACGGGCTCATTACCTCCATTTTGCTGCGCGCGACACCGGACGAGGTCCGGATGGTGCTGGTGGACCCGAAGCGAGTGGAGCTCGCCGCGTACGCGGGGATCCCGCACCTGATCACGCAGATCATCACCAACCCCAAGAAGGCGTCGGACGCCCTTCAGTGGGTGGTCGGCGAAATGGACCGGCGCTACGACGACCTCGCGGCATCCGGGTTCCGGCACATGGACGACTTCAATAAGGCAGTCCGCGCCGGCCGGGTCACGGCGCCGGCGGGCTCAGAACGGGTGTACGCGCCTTACCCGTACTTGCTCGTGATCGTGGACGAGCTCGCTGACCTCATGATGGTCGCGCCGCGCGACGTGGAGGACGCGGTCGTCAGGATCACGCAGCTCGCGAGGGCGGCCGGCATCCATCTGGTGCTTGCGACCCAGCGGCCAAGCGTGGACGTCGTGACCGGCCTGATCAAGGCGAACGTTCCGTCCAGGCTGGCGTTCGCCACCTCGAGCCTGACCGACAGCCGCGTGATCTTGGACCAGCCAGGCGCGGAGAAGCTCATCGGTCAGGGCGACGCGCTGTTCCTGCCGATGGGCACGAGCAAGCCGATCCGGCTGCAGAACGCCTTTGTCACAGAGAAGGAGCTCCGCGAAGTCGTCGCCCACTGCAAGAAGCAGGCGGATCCCATCTACCGCGACGACGTGGTCGCGGCGGAGGCCAGGCAGCGCGAGATCGACGCCGACATCGGCGACGATCTTGACGATCTGCTGCAGGCTGCCGAACTCATCGTCAGCACACAGTTCGGGTCGACGTCGATGCTGCAGCGCAAGCTACGGGTTGGCTTCGCCAAGGCAGGCCGGCTGATGGACCTGCTCGAGAGCCGTGGGGTAGTCGGCCCGAGCGAGGGTTCTAAGGCCCGCGACGTGCTGATAAGGCCAGACGATCTCCCGGGGCTGCTCGCCTCGCTGCGCGGCGAAGACTGAGGCGAGCCGCGCCAATAGTCGGAACAAACAGTGTCACCATGCACCCAGAATCCGGTCTGATCCTGCCGGAGCGTAGTCGGATGTCTACACTTGGTCACCGATCCCAGAAATGGGATCCGGGGGATAGCCAACTACGGGCGAGTGGGTCGCACGGCCGACGTGCCCGGGGCGGGAATCATCATGATTAACGGAGGCGCCGCGTGAGCATCGGTGAGGCCCTGGCGGCAGGGCGCCGCGAAGCGGGTCTCACCATTACGCAGGTTAGCCAGCGGACGTGCATCAGGGAGACGATTGTCCGCGGCATCGAGCGGGGGGACTACTCGGCCTGCGGTGGTGACTTCTACGCGCGCGGTCATATTCGCAGCATCGCCCGCGCTGTCGGGCTCGATCCAGAAGAACTCATCCGGGAGTACGACGCCACACAAGCGCCGCCGCAGCCGATTACGGCCGCTGACGTGTTCGAGCCGTTCACGCCCGTCAAGCTGAGAGAGCGGCGCCGGCCGAAGTGGAGCCTCGTGCTGCTCGCGGGGCTCGTCGTCGTCTTGGGCATTGTTGGTTTCCGGTATTTCGGGCACCGGCACCACGGCACTCCTACTGCCGGGAGCACGACGCACCACAGCCACTCGCCAGCGGTGACGACCACGCCGGTCGCGCAGACGCCGCCGAAGCACGTCGAGCTCACGCTGATCGCTCGCACCGGCGGACTCACGTGGGTGCGGCTGACCGGCTCGTCCGGGCGGCTGATCTTCGAGGGTGACTTCGGCCCGTCGGTGGGGATCTGGAAGAAGACGTGGACCCAGGCGAGCGCCCCGGTCACTGTCGAATTCGGCAACCCTGGCGGAGCGGTGCTGTACCTCAACGGCCATCGCCAGCACTACGAGACGACGAACCCGATCAAGCTCACCTGCACCACGGCGGTCTGCGCCCCCTAAGCTCGGGTGCGGTCGGCCGCGGAGGCGGTTGCTGGTGCCCTGGCACCTGTTGGGTTACCGTAGTCTGCCGGTGTGTCGTCTAGCCAGCAAAGTACAGGTGCCGTCCGGCGAATAGTCCGGTTGGTGACGCTTGGCTGTGCTCGCAACGAGGTCGATTCTGAGGAGCTCGCGGCCCGGCTCGAGGACGGCGGCTGGCAGCTCGCGGACGACACCGAGGACGCCGGCGTCGTTCTGGTTAATACGTGCGGTTTCATCCAGGCGGCGAAGCAGGAATCCATCGACGAGCTGCTTGACGCCGGAGGTGGCGGCGCGCACGTAGTCGCGGCGGGCTGCCTGGCCGAGCGCTACGGCTCCGGCCTCGCCGAGGCCATGCCAGAGGCGCAGATCCTGAGCTTTGACGATTACGCGGACATCGCGGCGCGGCTGGATTCTATTGCCGCCGGAAACCGCTGGGCTGCGCATGAGCCGCGTGACCGGCGCAAGCTGTTGCCGCTCTCGCCTGCCGACAGGCCAGGCAGCGGGGCGCACCAGCCAGGGCACGGCCAGGCCGCTCATCTGGCGGCCAGGCAGATACCTGATCTGCCGCCGGGCCTGGCGCCGGCGTCTGGACCGCGGGTTCTCCGGCGTCGGCTGGGCGGCGGGGTCGTCGCTCCGCTCAAGATCGCGTCCGGCTGTGATCGCCGGTGCACGTTCTGCGCCATCCCGGCGTTCCGTGGCGCGTTCGTCTCCAGGCGGCCTGATGACCTCTATATGGAGGCCGGCTGGCTAGCCGAGCATGGCGCCCGCGAGCTGCTGCTCGTGAGCGAGAACTCGACGTCTTACGGCAAGGACCTCGGTGACCTGCGACTGCTGGAGTCGGTCCTGCCGCGGCTCGCTGCGGTTTCGGGTATCCGGCGGGTGCGCGTCAGCTACCTCCAGCCAGCCGAGGTTCGGCCCGGTCTCATCGAAGTGCTGGCGAGCACGCCCGGCGTGGCGCGGTACTTCGACCTGTCCTTCCAGCACGCCAGCGGCAGTGTGCTGCGATCGATGCGGCGATTCGGCGATCGCGATCGGTTCGGCCAGCTCATCGACCACGTCCGGGCGCTAGCGCCAGACGCCGGGATCCGGTCAAACTTCATAGTCGGCTTCCCCGGCGAATCCGAGGCCGACCTGGATGAGCTCGCGGCGTTCCTGACCGAGGCTCGGCTCGACGCCATCGGCGTCTTCGGCTACTCCGACGAGGACGGCACCGAGGCGGCCGGCCTGCCGGATCAGCTGCCAGCGGACGAGATCGCTCGGCGGGTCGAGGAAATCGCCAGCCTGGCCGACGACCTTATGGCGGAGCGGGCAGCCGACCGCATCGGGACTACTGTCGACGTGCTTATCGACGAAGCGGTGGCGGACGGCCGCTACCTGGGCCGGGGCGAGCACCAGGCGCCGGAAGTCGACGGGGCGACGGAGGTACGCAGCGAGCGGCAACTTGAGCCGGGAGACGTGGTAGCCGCGGTCGTGACCGGAAGCGACGGCGTCGACCTGGTTGCCGACGCGCTCGCGGTCGTAGCGGCGGGAAACAGCGCCGCAGGCGTGCATTGACTCGAGCAGCCCCCGGAACTAGCGAGAACGGCGACCGCGGGCCGGAGGCCACCGCGGCAGCGGCGACGGGTGCTGCCGGCGCCGTGGCGGGCGGGACGGCGGCGAGTGCGGCGCCCGCTAGCCAGCACGCCCCGGCCGGGCAACTGACCTCGGACGCGCCGCCAGCCCCTGGCGTGGTGAACGTGGCCAACGGCCTGACGGTGCTGCGCCTGGCCCTCGTTCCGGTCTTCGTAACGTTCCTGCTAGCTGGCGGCGCTGGCGGCCGCTCGGTCGCCTTCGTCGCGTTCGCGCTGGCGTCCGTGACTGACCTACTGGACGGCGAGCTGGCCAGGCGGCGCAGCCTGATCACCGACTTTGGCAAGATCGCTGACCCGATCGCCGACAAGGCGCTGACCGGATCCGCCCTGATAACCCTGTCGTACCTGGGTGAGCTTCCGTGGTGGATCACCGGGGTCATCGTGTTCCGGGAGCTGGCCGTCACGGGCCTGCGGTTCTGGGTCATCCGCCGCGGCGTCATCGCGGCCAGTCGCGGCGGGAAGGTCAAGACGATGCTCCAGATCATCGCGATCAGCCTGTACGTGCTGCCGTGGCAAGTTGCGGGCGTGCGTGAGGTCGTAATGGGGGCGGCGCTGATCGTCACGGTGGTCACGGGCGTCGACTACACAGCCAGGGCCGTCCGGCTGCGCCGGGCCGTGCATTGAGCCACGAGCGCGGCCGCACACACGAGGCGGCGGCCGAGGCGAATGCGGCCGAGCCGACTGCCGCCGAACTAGCCAGGCGAATCGTCGAGGTCCTGACGGCTCGCGGCGAGTCCGTAGCGGTGGCCGAGTCCCTGACTGGCGGTCTGGTCGCGGGGGAACTGACCAGCGTCCCTGGCGCCTCGGTCGTGGTCCGCGGCGGCGTGGTGGCCTATGCGACCGAGCTGAAGACCGAGCTCCTCGGCGTGCCCGCCGCCCTGCTCGCCCGGCGTGGACCAGTCGATCCCGACGTGGCGGCGGCCATGGCGGCGGGCGTTCGCGCCCGCCTCGGTGCTTCCTACGGGATTTCGACCACCGGCGTCGCGGGGCCGGGGCCCGCCGACGGGAAGCCGGCCGGGACTGTCTTCATCGCGGTCGACGGACCTACCGAGCCGGCAGTGAGGGGCCTCCAGATTGCCGGAGACCGGCAGCAAGTCCGATTCGAGACGGTTCGTGCTGTCCTGGCACTGCTGGCCGCCGCCATGCGGGAAGATGCGATCTGATTACAGTGTTACGGCCGTGTGAACACGCGACTGTGCCCTCTCCCGCGCTGTCCGGTGGGACAGGTACGGTAGAGGGAGCTAGTGGATCGACCTCAGGGAGGGAGCGCGACGATGGTCCTGCTTCGTCACTTGCTCGGTGACGCGCTACGGCGACTGCGTCTTCGCCAGGGTCGCACCCTACGTGAGGTCTCGGCCACGGCCAGGGTCTCCCTGGGGTACCTGTCCGAAGTAGAGCGCGGCCGGAAGGAAGCATCTTCCGAGCTACTCGCTTCGATTTGCGATGCGCTGGGTGCTCCGCTATCGCAGGTCCTGCGTGAAGTGTCCGATGGATTCGCCCTCGCGGAGCTCCAGAGCGAGCCCGCCTACAGCGTGCCGCTTGAGCCGGCGCTCGCGGGCGCGCCCGAGACGAGGGATCTGGAGCCAGCTGGCTCGCCCTCCTCGCTGCGCGGGGTCCGGCTGCCTCAGTCCGCGAAGGCCCAGGCTGGCCCGCAGCGGCTTGTCATGCCGCAGGGGAAGCTCACGGTGCGGAGCGGCCAGCGCATTTCGCAGGGCGAGCAGATGCTCGAGCCGGTGACGCTCCCGGGTTCGGAAGGCAAGTTCGACAAGCTGGCTCGCGACTTTACGGACATGGTGCCGGTCTAACCGGAGTCAGGTCGTCGGCGATGCCCAGGCGGCGGGGTCGTCAGCCAGCTTGCGCACGCTCCCCGGGAGGTTCCCGGAAACGATGTGCTCCAGCGTGACCTCCTCGAGTATCGCCCGCTCATTGGCGCGAAGTGCGATCCAGACGGCCTGCAGGGGCTCCGCGGCACCGGTGTAGCCGACATTCTCCGGGCGCTCGCCACGGACGCCTACCAGGGGCCCGTCGATCGCCCTGATAATGTCGGCCAGCGAGATCTCGCTGGCCGGTCGCGCCAGCCAGAAACCACCGTCGGGACCGCGCTGGCTGCGTACCAGCCCGGCCCGGCGCAGCTGCGTCAAGATAGCTTCGAGGAACTTTCCTGGAATGGCCTGCGTCCGGGCCAGCTGGTCGGCTGTCACGTGACCACCGCCCGAGGCGGCCAGCTCGATAACGGCACGCAGCGCATAATCGGATCGTGCGGACAGGCGCATATCCAGCATTATGCAGGGAACCGCAGCTGGCCGGCCGCTGGCGCTCCGGTGCGGGCCCCGTCGGACTAGCTTTGCGAGCCGTCCAGAAGCCGTATCGGCCGGGTTAGCCGGCCGCCACGAGCCCGAGGAGTTCGGCGGCCGCCTGGGCGTTGCTGCGCCCCGCGCCGTAACTGGCCACGTAGCTGACGCCTTCCGGCTGCCATACTGGCAGCCCCATCTCGACCACGACCGCGTCAGGCCGGCCGGCGAGCAAGAGCTGGACTGCCTGCCTCGCCATGGCATGGCGGTGAGCGTCGCGAACGACGATCACGAGGGACCGGTCATTGGCCGCGGCGAGCAGTCCGGATACCAGAGCTGGCACGTCCTCGTCCGCTGTCGCGGTGCTCACCTCGCGGTAGCTGTCGGCTGACGCAAACGGGCCCAGCCCCCAGGGCACCGCTCCGACGGCCAGATTCGACGGCGGCACGAACTCGACGATCAGTGGCCGGCGCAGCGCGGGCGGCGCGCCGTGCAACGCGACAGCGCGCCGGGCGGCGGCGAGGCCGAGCGCGACCGCCACGTCTGCGCGCACCGGAGACGCCGCCGCAGCGGCGGTCCACTCCCGCAGTTCGGCCACCCTGGCCGCGGCCTCCTCCAGTCGCTCGGCGGGCAGCCGCCCGGACCGCGCTGCATCGACGAGTGCGGCCCTGACGGCCAGGAAGCTCAGGCGATCCTGTTCGCGCCCGAGGCACAGCAGGTCAGTGCCGGCGATGACGGCTTGGACGGCGGCTTCCGGAATGCCGTACGGCTCGCTCACCGCCCGCATTTCCAGGCCATCGGAAACGATGACACCGGTGAAGCCCAGCTCGCCCCGGAGCAGGTCGGTCTGCGCCCGCCGGGACAGCGAAGCAGGCAGGTCGCCGGTCAGCTCGGGTACCCGCAAGTGACTGGGCATGATGGCGCGAACGCCTGCGGCGATGGCGGCCTCGAACGGCGGCAGGTCCCGGTCCCGCAGCACGCTCAGCGGCGCGTCCACAGTGGCCAGCACGAGGTGCGAGTCGAGGTTCGTGCTCCCGTGGCCGGGGAAGTGCTTGGCGCAGGCGGCGACCCCGGCCGACTGAAGGCCAGCGACCGCCGCAGCGGCGTGCCGGGCCACGAGCACCGGGTCGGGCCCGAACGACCGGGTCCCGATCACCGGGTTGTCCGCTGCGGTGTTGACGTCAACGGCTGGTGCGAGGTCGAGGTTGATGCCGAGCACCGCTAGGTCCGCGCCGAGGGCCGCGTACACGGACCGGGTGAGCTCGACGTCGTCGACAGCACCGAGGGCGGCGTTCCCTGGATAGTCACTGCCGGTCTGGTGCGAGATGCGGGTGAGGTCGCCGCCTTCCTCGTCAATGGCGATGACGGGCTCGATCGCCGCGCTCCGCAGCCTGCCCGTCAGCTGCGCTAGCTGGTGGCGGTCCTGCACGTTCGAGCCGTACAGGGTGACGCCGGCGAGCCCGCCGGCGAGGGCGGCGCGCACCCACTCCGGCTCCTGGTCGCCCGGGAACGGCGGGATGAGGATGGCCTCAGCTAGCCGGCCCAGGGCAGGGTCGGCCGCGATCTCCTGTGTCATCCCTTCACGGCTCCTGCGGTCAGGCCACCGACGAGCCGTCGCCGCACGAACAAGAAGAAGATGATCACCGGGATGGTGTACATCGTGGAAGCCGCCATGATGGGGCCCCACTGCGCGCCGCCACGGCCGAAGAAGTACGTCACATAGATCGGCAGCGTGTAGTCGCTGTGGGCCTGGCCGAGGAAGGTCAGCGCGACGATGAACTCGTTGTACGCGGTGATGAACGCAAATATGCTCGTCGCGACCAGCCCCGGCGCGACTAGCGGGAACAGGATGCGCCAGAAGATGCGGAAGCTGCTCGCCCCATCGATGGCGGCCGCTTCTTCCAACTCACGCGGGATAGTAGCAACGAAGTTGCGGAGCATCCAGATGGACACCGGCAGCGCCTGGGCCGCGTACACGATGACGAGGCCAAGCAGGTTCTGCAGCAAGTTCAGCCGCTCGAAGTCCAGGAACAGGGCGATGATCAGGGCCTGAGCCGGGATCATCTGCACGATCAGCAGCATGACCAGGAATGACGCGCGTAGCCGGAACCGAAACCTGGCGACGGCTACC
>DATIOU010000082.1:0-2186 GCA_035472835.1 Streptosporangiaceae bacterium
ACGAATAAGGGTTTTGCCCTTCCGGTGGCCATGCTCGTCGCCGGATGCCTGGTGGCGGGGTGCACAAGCAGCGCGAAGAGCGCGATCGGCAGCGCGACCAGCCGGGCGGCGTCGGCGGTGAGCTCGGCGACCGCGGGCGCGGGCGCGACCACGACGCCGACGCCCACCGAGACGCCGACCACCCCGACCGCGGAGCCATCGACCGAGACCGTGACCGCCACGGAGACCGCGACCGCCACGCCGACCGAGAGCTCCACCTCCCCTACGCCGACTGCATCGGCGAGCGCCGCCTCGGGAAGCAGCTCAGGGACCAGCCTGCTCTGGCTGTGGATCCTGCTCGGCGTGCTGATCCTGGCCGGCCTGATCGCGTGGATCGTCCAGTCGAGCCGGCGCCGCTCGGCGGCCACGGCCGGCTGGCAGTCAAGGCTCATCGACGCGTACGCCAAGGGCTCGGCCCTGCACGACGCGATGGTCGTGGCGGAGGCGCAAGGCGACCTGGCGTCCAGCGACGCCCGCGCCCGCTGGTATGACATCCAGCGCCGGGCGGACGACCTCGCCCAGACGCTCTACGCGCTGCGCGAGGCGGCCCCGGATCCCGAGGACCAGGCCGGGATCGGTGACGTGCTCGCCTCGCTGCAGTCGGTCCGCTCGGCGATGGATGCCGAACGCGCCCCCGGCGGCGCCCGACAGGAGCTGGCCGAGGTTGTCCGCCGCCGGCTGTATGCCTTCGAGTCGTCCCTGCGCGCTCTCCGCGCCGGCGATGAGCAAAATCCCTAAGGAGACGCGACCATGTCAGGAACGGGCTGGGCCATCTCGATGTCCATCCTCTACCTCGTGCTCATCTTTACCCTCGCCCTTCTCAGCTTCCGCAAGGGACACTGGGTTCTGGGCCTGATCGGCTTCGTGTTCCCGGTCTTGTGGCTATTCGGCGCCATCTTGCCCGCGCGCCGCCACCGCTGAAGGGCACGGGGGGCATTCACTCTCCGAGAGAGCTTTCCTCGTCCTCGGTTAGCTCGAGCATCAGGATCTTTTCGTCCCCGGTGCGGTATCTCTGGGCGTTGAACAGCATGACATGACCACACGTGCCGCATTCGACCCGCACGGCGAAGGTCAGGTCAGCGCCGGGTTCGGCAGGAGATCTGCCATCGGCCAGGAACACCGGGAAGTCGCTCATGTCGAGCGACTCCGCAGAGCCGCACACAGGACAAGCCCTCAGCCCGAGCCGCTGAAGCGTCTCGGAGACTTCGGCCATGAAAGACTGGCGCCAACGCATCCTGCGCGGCTACCCCCGCACCAGCCGGGTAATCATGAGCCGCGAGCCGGCCGGAAGACGTGGTCAGAGGGCGTCCAGGCCGAGTTCACGCGTGCGGACGACAGCCTCGCTGCGCGATGAGACGCCAAGCTTCCGGTACGCGGAGTACGCCTGCGTCTTGACCGTGTTCTTGGAGACATACAGCCGCTCGCCGATTTCGGCGTACGACAGATGCGTGGACAACAACGGCAGAAGCCGCAGCTCGGCGGCCGTGAGCGACGAGGCGCCGATCGAGCGCGTGTTGCCGGTGGCGAGACCGGCTTGCAGCTGGCTAGCCAGCTCGGGCAGGACGCCGAGGTCGGGTCGCTGCTGGAGGATGTCGTGGGCCTGGGCCAGAACCGCCGCGGCCCCCCCGGGATCGGCGAGCGTGATGTACGAACGGGTCATCTCGAGAAGGGCCTGGACGGACACTACCGGCAGGGCATAGGTCAGCAGGGGCCTTAGCCGGGACCCCCGCCCGAGGTAGAACCGCGCCCGGGAGACGTCTCCCCGGTGTGCGGCGGCACGGCTCGCCCACGCGTAGACCAGAGCGCTGGTCCAGTAGTCACCGAAGTGCCCGTTCTCCACGATCGCGGCCGCTCGCTCCGCGAGCATCGTGACCTCGGCCCAGTCATTGCGTTCAGCCGCCACGCCGCACTGCTCGGCCAGGATCAGGCCGACCAGGGGCAAACTGCCGGAGGCGGTGGCAAGGTTGAGCGCGCGGGCGAGAACGGGCCCGGCTCGGGTCGGGTCGCCTTCCAGCAGGAAGGAAACACCCTCCGTATACAGCATTGTCGCCCGGTAAGGGCTGGCCGGACTCAGCCCCTCCCAGGCGAGCTGCGCGTCGCGCCGCATCTCGCCGATGCCCTTGCGGCACAAGATCGCGCGCAGGTAG
>DATIOU010000083.1:0-20126 GCA_035472835.1 Streptosporangiaceae bacterium
CGGCGCCGACGTTTGAGGCAAGCCGGCCGAGCAGCTCGCTGAGCGTGGCAGCGTCCGCATCGGAGATGCCGCGCCGTAGCTGGCGGTCGAATGCGATCGCCGTGTCGCGCAGCCGGATGAATGCCTGCTCCCCCGCGTCGGTGAGGGCCACGACGTGGATCCGCCGGTTGGCCGGGTCGCGGTGCCGCGTCAGCAGGCCGCTGGCCTCGATCGCGTTGAGGTGATGGGTCAGCGTGGCCTCTCTGATGCCCATCGCCTCCGCGAGCTCACGCTGATTGGCCAGATTGCGCGTCTTGACGTTCAGCAGCACTAGCCAGATCGGAAGCGAGCCACCCGCGGCGGCCAGGGCGTCGTCGAACGCGCGGGCGACGGCCCGCGAAACCTGGGTGAGTCGCAGCCCGATCGGGAGCACGGCTGGTCGCATGGCCGTGAGCATAGCACAACACATTGAGATCTAATTCTTTGACTTCTAATCCTTAGCTGCCTATGCTTTCGTGCTATGACGGCTCAGACTCATTCCGGCAGCACCCACCCGTCGGCGCCGGCCGCTGCCCAGTCAGGCGGACGCTGGCTGGCGCTTGCCTGCATCGCCACTGCGCAGCTGATGGTCGCCCTCGACGCGACCATCGTGAACATCGCGCTCCCGTCGGCCCAGCACGCGCTGCACATCTCCGATCCGCAGCGCCAGTGGGTCGTCACGGCTTACACGCTCGCCTTCGGCGGCCTGGTCATACTCGGCGGCCGGATAGCCGACGTGATCGGGCGGCGCCGGGCGTTCCTGATCGGCCTGGCCGGCTTCGCCGTGGCGTCGGCCGCAGGCGGGGCTGCGCCTTCGTTTGGAGCGCTCGTCGCCGCGCGCGCCCTTCAGGGTGCCTGCGCCGCGCTGCTCACGCCGACCGCGCTGTCCCTGCTGGCGGTTACGTTCACCGAGGCGCGGGAACGGGCCAAGGCTTTCGCGGTATTCGGTGCCATCGCGGGTACCGGCGGCGCCCTTGGCCTCCTGCTGGGCGGTGCGCTCACGCAATACCTCGACTGGCGCTGGTGCCTGTTCGTCAACGTGCCGGTCGCGGTGGTCGCGCTGTTCGCGGGTCGCCGCGTGCTCCCGGCCGCGCCGGGCGCGGGCAGCCACCGGATCGACGTGCCAGGCGCTGTGCTGATCACGGCCGGCTTGGTCCTCGTCGTGTTCGGGTTTTCGCACGCGGCCTCGAACGGCTGGTCCGCGCCAGTCACGATCGCCGCGCTCGCAGCCGGTGTCGCTGTGATCGGCGGATTCGTACTGGCCGAGTCCAGGCGGGCGGCGCCGCTGCTGCCCTTGCGGATTGTGACCGACCGGAACCGCGGCGGCTCATATCTGGCGATCGGGCTCGCAGTGGTCGCCATGTACGGCCTGTTCCTGCTGCTCACCTACGATTTCCAGGTCGTGCAGCGGTACTCGCCTGTCCGGTCGGGCCTGGCGTTCCTGCCGCTATCGGCCGCTGTCCTGGCCAGTTCGACGCTGATCTCGCGTGCCCTGCTGCCGCGCCTCTCGCCGCGCTGGCTGATGGCCCCTGGCCTGGCGATTGGCGCCGCCGGCATCGCGACGCTGATGTCGCTGCACTCGGGCGGATACGTCGCGAATGTTCTCCCGGCGGAGGTCCTGCTCGGCCTCGGCATGGGGGCCGTCTTCGTGCCCGCCTTCTCGACCGCGACGCTCGGCGTCGAGCCCCGGGAGGCAGGCGTGGCTTCAGCTGTGGCCGGCACCGCGCAGCAGATGGGCGCCTCGGTCGGCACAGCGCTGCTCAACACGGTCGCAGCAGCCGCGACGGCGAGCTACCTCGCGGCTCATGCCCGCGCGCCGCTCGCCGCTGCGCTTGTGCACGGCTACGAACGTGCGGCTGGCCTGGCGGCGCTAATTCTGCTCATCGCGGCGGCAGCCGTCGGCCTGCTCGTGACCGCGACGGCGCCGGAGAGGCACGGCTGAATGCGTGAGGCGGCGACCACGCCGGTTACGGCGCGGTCGCCGCCTGACGCAGGACCGCGCAGAGCCGGGCGACCGCCACGCTGAACGCGTGCCCGGGCGGAGTCGCATACCCGACGATCAGTGCCGGGCCGAGTTCCTGCTCGCCGGCCCGGCAGCTGGCCAGCCCTTGCAGCGCGACGCCGCGCCGAGCACCGCGCGCCACGATCTCATCCTCCGACTGGCCGGGCGGGAGGCGAACGAGCACGTGCAGGCCAGCGCTGATGCCAGTGACCTGTACGCCCGGCACTTCGCGTGCGAGCGCGCCCACGAGCCGGTCGCGCCGCTGGCGGTACACCAGCCTGGTCCGGCGCACCTGCCGGTCGTAACCGCCTGAGCGGATGAACTCGGCCAGCGCGAGCTGGTCCAGGCTGCTGCTCAGCCGGCCGGCCGCCAGCTTGCGCGCGGAAACGGCCGTCGCGAGACCAGATGGCAAGGCGAGCCAGGCTAGCCGGAGGCCCGGCACGAGGCTTTTGCTGGCGGTCCCCCCGTACACGACGTGTTCCGGCGCCAGGGACTGGAAGGCACCGACGGCCTGCCGGTCATAGCGAAACTCGCCGTCGTAGTCGTCTTCGATGATCACCGCGCCAGTCTGCGCGGCCCAGCCCGCGATCTGGCGCCGGCGCGCGGGAGCGAGCGGCACGCCCAAGGGGAACTGGTGGTTCGGCGTCAGGAGCACGGCACCTGCCTGACCGCCGGCGGCCGCGCGGCGGCGCGGTCCGGGCGAGGGCACTGACAGCGCGGCCACGTCGGCGCCGCGGTCGTCGACGGGCAGCGCGGTCACCCGCATCCCAGCCGCTACCGCAATCTGCCGGTGACCGGAGTGCCCGTAAGCCTCGACGGCAATCGATCGGACGCCGCTATCGCGCAGCGTTTCACAGAGCAGCTCGAGGCCTTGACCGAAGCCACTGCACACGATGATCCGGTCTGGCGTCGTGAGCACGCCTCGGGCCCGGCCGACGTATTCCGCGATCGCGCCGCGCAGTGCCTCAAGGCCGCGCGGGTCTGTGTAACCGAGGTCGCGCGCGGAGGCGGCGGTCAGCGCGCGGCGCGCCGCTGCGAGCCAGGCTGGCCGCGGGAAGAGCGTGAGGTCTGGCGAGCCAGGCCGCAGGTCGTAGCGCGCCCGGTGGCCGGCCGGCTGAGGTCGCGGTGGCAAACTCGAAGCGGGCGGCCCGGCCCGCTCGGCTACCCACGTGCCTGACCCGTGGCGGGCCGCCAGCCAGCCCTCGGCGACAAGCTGAGCGTAGGCCTCGGCGACAGTGTTGCGCGCCACGCCCAGGTCTAGAGCCAAGGCGCGCGACGAAGGCAGCGTCGTACCGGGCTGCAGGCGCCCGCTGCGCACGGCCTCCCGCAGCGCGGACTCCAGGGCGGCGCGCGGCCTGGTGGCGGACAGCTCGAGGTGAAGGTCGAGACCGGCTGAAGTGGACCACGTTCCGTGCATAGAATTGGATCTTAAAGCTGCGCCTCTTGCTCCGTAGAGTGGAACCACACACCGAGACAACGAGGAGACACAGTGACTACCGCACAGACCGTCGAAGCCAGGCTGGAGTTCGACGCGCACGCGCCGGCGTTCTCCCGCGCGATGTCGCATCTGGACCAGACGGCCACCAAGGAACTGGACAAGGTCGACTTCGACGTGCGCCTGCGCGAGCTCGTGCGGATCCGCGCGTCCCAGCTCAATGGCTGCGCTTACTGCATCGACATGCACACCAAGGACGCACGCGCGGCCGGCGAAACCGAGCAGCGGATCTACGCGCTGTCGGCCTGGCGCGAGACCCCCTTCTTCACGAGCCGGGAACGTGCCGCGCTCGCGCTCACCGAATCGGTAACCCTGATGCCGCAGACGCACGTGCCCGATGCCGACTTCGCGCAGGCGGCCGAGCAGTTCAGCGCGGACGAACTGGGTGCGCTCATCGCCCTGATCGTGACCATCAACGCCTGGAACGCCATCGGCGTGAGCACTCACGCCTGGGAGCCAGGGTCCTACCGGCCATGACGAACGCCGCTGCGCGGCTGCGGGCCATGCACTCGGGCCCGCTGCCGCTGGTCCTGCCGAACGTCTGGGATCCGGTGAGCGCGCGGGCGTTCGCTGACGCGGGATTCGCCGCGCTGGCGACGTCGAGCTCCGCGATGGCCGCCCTGCTCGGCTACGCCGACGGCGCGACGCCCGCCGACGAGATGTTCGACGCCATCGCGCGCATCACGCGGTCCGTCGACGTGCCGGTGACCGCGGATGTCGAGAGCGGTTACGGCTTTCGCGCGGCCGAGCTCGTTTTGCGGCTGGCGGAGTGCGGCGTCGTCGGGTGCAACCTCGAGGACTCCGAGCAGGCTACGCGCACCCTGACCGACCCGGCCCGGCACGCGGATTACGTGGCGGCGGTCCGCTCCGAGTCAGGGTCCGAGCTCGTGATCAACGCCCGGGTTGACGTTTATGTACGGCCGCCGACGGCCGATCGGCTCCGAGCTGCCAGCGCGGGTCCGAGCGATAGTGGCGGCGATGCGAAGCGGGCGGCGGACGCCGCGGTCGCGCGCGGGAACGCCTATCTCGCCGCGGGAGCGGACTGCGTGTATCCGATCCTCGCTCCGGCCGCGACACTGCCCGAGCTCGTGCGCCGGATCGACGGCCCGGTGAACGCCATGTACCGGCCCGGCGGGCCGACCCTGGCCGAGCTGGCGGCGTTCGGCGTCGCCAGGATCACGTTCGGCGGCGGCCTGCATGCCGAGGTCACGCGGCATTTGCGCGACGAGGCGGGCGCGCTCGCGGGCGAAGTCGCCGGCCTCGCCGGGACCGCCGACCTGTAGTTGCCGAGCCGCCCGGGCCCGCGCGGATAAGCATGGCGCAGGCGGGGGCGGCCGCGCCCTAGTTCCAGCGCAGGGGCAGCGATTCGACGCCGTAGATGCCCTCGACGCCGCCGAGGACGGCCAGTCCGTCAGCAGCGAGGCCAGGCATCCGCGGCGCGAGGAAGGCGAGCGCCTCTTCCAACTCGGCCCTGGCCAGGTTCGCGCCCAGGCAGAAGTGCGGACCGGCGCCGAAGGTCAGTAGGCGCCCATCCCGCGCGGCGCTGATGTCAAAGTCCTCCCCGCCGGGCTGCTCCCGGTTGCCGCGCTCGGCGCACACGGCGACGATCGTGCCGGCCGGAAACAGCACGCCACGATGCTCAACTGGCTCGAGGCAAATGCGCGCCGTGAACGGCGTGATCGGCTCGGCCCGCAGGACCTCCTCGACTGCTCGGCCGGTGAGCGCCGGATCAGCGCGCAGCGCTTCCCACTGGCGCGGGTGGGCGGCGAATATTCGCAGCGCATGGGACAGCTGCGCCTGGGTGGTGTCGATCCCGCCGGCGATGACGTTCAGCACGAGGTTGACGCACTCGGCGTGCGAAAGCCGGTCACCCGATTCCTCGGCGGTGAGCAGCGCGGTCAGCAGGTCATCGCCTGGCTGCGCCGCGCGGCTTGTCAGCAGGTCCTCAACGTAGTCGTAGACCTCGATCGCCGCCTGCTCGAGCTGCGGTACCTGCGTCGACAGGGCCTGAATATCGAACTGGCGCTGAATCAGGCTCGACCAGTCCTGCAGCCGCGGCGCGTCGGCCTCGGGCGCCCCGAGCACCGCCGCGATCGTGAGCGCCGGGTACGGTTTGGCGACCGCGGCCACGAACTCGCAGCTATGCGCGCCGTCGAGCCCCGACCACAGCCGCCCGAGAAACGCCCGCATGGCTGGCCGCCACCGGTCCGCCGCGCGCGGCGTGAACGCGCCACCCACCAGCGCGCGCAGCCGGCGGTGCCGATCAGCTTGCTGGTTGAGTATGTTCGCGTCGATCTGCTCGCGGAGCCGGCCACTCGTCACGCCGAACAGGTCGGCGATCTCCCGGCCGGGAAACGCGGTCGCCCGTGACCGCAGGAAGAACTCCGCCGACTCCCGGTCGAGCACGACCAGCGCCAGCGGCGAGGCCGCCAGCCAGCCGAACTCGCCGTCGCGGGGCAGTCTCGCGAGCGCGCTGTGATACGTGTCCCCGGAAAGGCTGCCGCTGGTGAGATCGATCTGCGGCAGGTCCAGGTCGGTAACGACGGTCATCTCAACACGTTCTCGCGCCGCTCGGCCACGCGCAAGCCGCCGGCGACCGAGCGCAAGCCGCCGGCGTCGGTCCGCCTGCGGCCCCGTCCCTAGTTAGGGTCGGAGTGTGAACCAGACGGATACCGAGGTGCTCGTCATCGGCGCTGGCGTGATCGGCCTGACGACCGCGACGTGCCTGGCCGAGGCCGGGGTGAGCGTCGCCATCGCAACAGCCGAGCTTCGGCAGCAGACGACCTCCGCCGCCGCCGGCGCCATCTGGGGCCCTCACCTGGTCGGCATGGACGAGCGGGTGGCGCGCTGGGCGGATGTCACGCTGGCGAGGTTCGCCGAGTTGACCGCGCCAGGCATCGGCGCAAACGCGCTCGACGGCATCGTCCGCAGCGCGGACGGCATCGCCGCAAAGCGGGAGGTAGCCGCCGCTCCGCCGGAGTTCGCGGCCGCGACGGAGTTGGTGCCGTGCGAGCCTGCCGAGATGCCCCCGGGGTACCGGTCGGCCTGGCGGCTGCGCGCCCCGATCGTCGCGATGCCGGGATATCTCGACTACTTGGCGGAGCGATACCACCGCGCGGGCGGGACGGCCCCGTTCCCAGCCAAAATCGGAACGCTCAGCGACGCGAGGATGCTCGCACCATCGGCGCGGGTGATCGTCAACTGCACCGGCTGCGGCGCGCGGGACCTGGTGCCGGACCCGGACGTAACGCCGGTTCGCGGCCAGGTTGTCGTGACGAGCAATCCGGGCCTCACGGACTTCTTCGTCGGCACCGCGGCCGATCCGGGCGATCTGACCTACCTGTTCCCGCATGGCGACGTGGTCGTGCTTGGCGGAACCGAGCAGCCAGGCAACTGGAGCCGCGAGCCTGACCCAGCGACGGCGGAGCGGATTCTCGCGGCCTGCACCACGGTACGGCCGGAACTAGCCGGCGCGACCGTGGTCGCGCACCGGGTCGGGCTGCGGCCAGCCAGGCCGAAGGTGCGGCTGGCGGCCGAGCCCGGCGACGACGTCACGTTCGTGCACAACTATGGCCACGGCGGCGCGGGCGTTACCCTGTCGTGGGGCTGCGCGGAGGATGCAGCTGACCTGGCCCTCGAGGCCCTCGGAGCGCTTGCGTAGCTTGGCTAAAGGCCCGGGAACATGGCCCGGAGCTTGTTCAGCGTGTCGGCGTCGCCGGAAACAGCCGCCGGCGTGTGATCCGGGTCAAGCCGGCCGTAGAAGAGCCGAAGCAGCGCCTCAGCGGGCATCGTCACGTGCGGCACGTCACCGGCTGGCCCGTTCTCGCCTGGCCAGTCGATTATTGCCACCGACTCCTCCGCTGTGAGCAGGTAATCTCGCGCCGGTGCGGTCGTCGTGATCCGCACGCTGAACGGCTCAGTCAGCGGCCTGCCTGCTCGCCGCACTACGAACTGCGGCATACCGTCGATCAGCAAATCGACCGCGCCATGCTGCAGGGTCGCGTCAGGGTCGCCGACAACCTCGACATCCCACGTGTGCATGGCGTGCTCGCTGAGCCGCATCCGCACGACGCCGACCGCGTCGAGGCGCATCATGCCGAAGAAGTCCATGTCGATGCTGGCGAGCTGCACATCGGTCAGCGCCTCCAGCGTCTGTACGTGCTTCTCGTCCGACGCCAGCCCGTCGGCGACCTGCTCGTCCGGGTTCTTGGCATTCCACAGCTCCCACACCGGCGGGAACGCCTCGCGGCCCACCGGCTCGGCCTCGCCCAGCGCGCCGGGCAGCGTCAGCAGCGCAATCTCCGCGCCGCTGCCCAGGTGCGAGAGCACCTGCGCGATGCTCCACTCGGTGTCGTACGACTGCGCACGGATCTGCTCAGGCGTGAGGGACCTGACCAGCTTGTCGAGCCTGTCGCGCGACTGCCGCAGGCTCGCGATCCAGGTACGGGGGTCAGACGCCACCAAAACCTCCTCATTACGGAACGGGGTCGTTCATTATCTCCGCCGCGGCCAGCGCGCCGCTACGCTGAGCAGAATGGAGATCGGATTCGGCGCCCCAGTCTCGGGCGCGTGGGCCACACCGCAGAATCTAGCCGGGTTCGCCAAATCGGCGGAAAGCGCGGGGTACTCATCGCTCTGGAGCTTCCAGCGCCTGCTGATTCCGGTCGGCTCAAGCATGGAGCCCGTGTATCACAGCGTGCTCGACCCGATGGCCGCGCTGTCCTTCGCCGCGGCTGTCACCAGCCGAATCCGGCTGGGCGTCGCTGTCGTCAATCTGCCGTTCGTGTCACCCGGCTACCTGGCCAAGCAGGCCGCGTCGGTCGACATCTTGTCCGGCGGCCGCCACGACCTCGGACTCGGCATCGGGTGGATGCCCGAGGAGTTCGCGCTGACCGGCGGAGAGATGGCGCGACGCGGCGAGCGGACGGCGGAGTACGTGGAAGTGCTGCGCAGGCTGTGGTCTGGCAAAGCCGCCGCCTTCGACGGCGAGTTCTACCATGTGCCAGCCGGGACGCAGGCGCCCGCGCCCGTGCAGCCCGACGGTCCGCCGATTCTCCTCGGCGGGATGGCGCGGCCCGCGCTGGAGCGCATTGGCCGTATCGGCGATGGCTGGGTCACCTCGAGCCGCACAAACCTGGCGAAGATCGACGAGCTCATCGCCATCGTAAAGAAGTCGGCGGCCGCCGCCGGGCGCGACGCCGACGCCATGCGGATCATCTGCCGTGGCGTCGTGCGCGCCGGCCCGCCTGCGATCTCTGATAGCGGCGACCGACTCCTGCTGTCAGGTGACTTCGATCAGATCCGGGCCGACACCGAGTGGCTCGGTACGCGCGGAGTCACCGAGGTCTTCTACGACCTGAACTGGGATCCGCAGATCGGCTCACCGGACGCCGCTCCCGATGCGGCTGCCGCCCGAGCGATGGAGATCCTGCACGCGCTGGCGCCCGCGAACTGAGCCTTGCCGCGGTCGGCGCGCGGCCAAGGGTCGCCTCCGGGTCCCCGCAACGCCAGCCTCTCCGACGCCGAAGATCCGGTGACGTCGAACTGGGGCGTGCCTTGTGCATCCATGATCGTGACGCCGTCGGGCCATCGGCCTCTTGCTACAGACACGATGAAACGCGTTCCAGGCACGAGCGAAGCCTAGATGAGCTTGGTGCCTCTGCTATCCCGGCTACGGACGAGCGCGGCTGTGCGCACTGCGGTCGGCACTGAGCCCGTCCGGGGCTATCGGGTGGGCTTGCCGGACTTCGAGTGCCGATGGTGATCGGCGGTCGTGGCCGCTGAGCGTTGCGCGCTAGTGCCAGGCGGGCCGCTCACTTGCGGTAGGGCCGACTGCAGCCGCTGGCTCAGCCAGATGAGGGACGGCGGCAGCTCGCGACCCCAGGACCCAAAGTTGTGCCCGCCCTGCTGCAGGATGAGCGCGTATCCGCGCATCGGCGGGCGGATCAGGCGCATAAACGCGAGCGTTCCCTTGTAGGTGTTCTCGCCGACGCGGCTGGAGGTGACGTACACGGAGACCGGCGGAGCCGGCAGGTTCGCCAGCCGCCAGACCGGACTGTTGAGATTACGGTAGCCAGCGCTGTTGCCGTACAGGCTGCCAGTCGTACGGTCCTGCACGGCTGTGTAGTAGCCGGCCAGCGAGACGGCGTAATCGAACTGGCCCGGATTGAGCATCGCCAGCTTGACGGCGCACAGACCGCCCGTCGAGTACCCCAGCGCGGCCCAGCTGCCTGGGCCGCTCTCCACCCGGAAGCCGCGCTCGATAGCAAGCGGCACATCCTGGGCAAAGAACGTCTCGACTTGCAGGCTGGCCGGCACGTTCGTGCACTCAAAGTCGCGCGGCATCGCAACCGACGAGTTCATCATGACGTATACGGCCGGCTTGATTTTGTTCTGAGCAACGAGAGCCGCCGACGTACCGGGGACTTTCAGCCGGTCGATGAGGCCCCACGGTGATGCTGGATATCCCGTGAGCACCAGGACGGCGGGGAACTTCGCGTGCGCATACGCAGGCTGGAAGTACTGCGGCGGCAGGTAGAGGTAGTCACCCCCGACGGAGATCCCGGTATGGGCGCCGTTGATCGTGATGCCAAGCAGTTCCCCGGTCTGGGCGAGGTTCTTTTCGCCGCGATTCATCTCGACGAGGTTCACGCCGTTCGGACCCGCGGCGAGCGGCCGTTCCCAGGGCACACTGCGGATAGGCGCGCCGGGCAGCGGCGCTGATTCGGCCTTGTTGACGATCAGGAGCGCGCTCGCCGGCTTGGCCGTCTTGGCGGCGCCGAAGCCGTAGGTCTGGGCCGCTCCGCTGCCGAGCAGCTGGGACCACGAGGTGTAGAAGCTGAAGTAGCCGTTGAGGACCACGAGGAACGCGACGATCACCAGCACTTCGCTGATCACCACCAAGCCGATCCGCGCCAGCACGGCCTGAATCCGCCAGCTCGCGACGTACGGCCATAGCCAGATCGTCGCGACTATCCCCGCGATGCCGACAAGGAGGCTCAAGATCTGGAATGCTCCGCTGGTCAGCCCCATGGCTGCGCACCCAGCGTCATCGCCGTTGTCATCTGGTCATCGCCGCTGGTACGTGCCCGGTGCGCGGAGCTATCGCGGCACCGATCCAGTCAAGGACGGGCGCGAAGGGCCAGCCGCCGCCGCCGATTGTGAGGGTCGACACCTGAGTCGGTCGCGTCGCCGTCGCCGAGAACGGCTGGCCGGCCGCGGCGCTCGTCCCGGAAGTCGTCGCGGAACGGGTGAACAGCAGCGAGACCGGCTGCATCGGCTGGTTGCGGAGGAGCCACTGGAGGTTGTCCTGCCGCTTGAGCTGTGGGCTACCCGCGTCGACCACGGGGCCAGGCGGCTGCGTGTAAGCGCCGCCCGGCGCGGCGGCAGCTGAGAAGACCCAGGAGTGGGTCATGGCCAGCTGAAGCGCGCAGTAGCCGCCCGAGCTATCGCCGAGCAGGCCCCAGTTGGCGCTGTTGTTGCTGGCGCCATACTGGGACTCGGCGATGGCCGGCAGGTCCTGGGTAAAGAACGTCGCCGCCAGAATCGCGGGCTCTGGCGGCGAGCTGCCGACGGCTGGCCGCGCTGGCGCGTCGAGGCAGCCCTGGTCGACACCGGCCACGGTCGCCGGCACCATGACAATGATGAGGGGCTTGAGCTGGCCGCTGGCGATCTGCCGCGCCGCGGTCTCCGCGAACCGCGCCGCGGCGTACGGCGAGCTCGTGCTCGTCAGGTTGTTGGAGATCTCCAGGAGCACCGGGTAGCGGCCGACCGGACTGCCTGGCCGGTACCCGGCGGGGAGGAACACGTGCCCGCCGACGCTGACGCCAGAGGTCTGGCCGTTGAAGGTAACGGTCTGAAGGACGCCGCCGGTAGCCTTGCTTCCAGGCACCGGCACAGCCGTTTTGCTCGTCACGACGACAGGTTGCACGCGCGATGCGCCGGCATTGGACGAGGCCACGACCGAGCCCGAGGCCTTTTCCAAGCCCAAGAGGTCTGACCAGGACGAGTAGAACTCTCCTGATCGGTTGACGGCCACGAAGATGAAGGCGAGCACGAAAAACTGCAGGCCCGCCAGGCTCACCGCGCGGTGCACGACCGACCGCGCGTTTCGCCCGGCCATCGCGCGCCAGTCGATGATGATCGCCAGCAGCAGGCCCAGGGCGCAGAGCGCAAGCAGGTACAGCAGGGCAGGGCTGGTCAGACCCACCCTTGCCACCTCCAGATCGCTGCGCCCGCCGGGTGCCTGGCACCACCGACCTGCACGCCTTAACTCAGTGCTGGCCCGGCCACCGCGCTCCCGATTACCGCCAAGTTAACCCAGGCGCCTCTGTGCCTCGAACGCCGAAAGGGAAGATCTATGGCAAATTCTGGCAACCTGTTAACCAACGTCGGCGAGCAGCGATCTCGGCCGGGCCAGGCCGCTGAGGCTGTCAGTAATGCCTGGTCAAGACCGCCGCCGTAGCGCTGGGTCGGTCAGCGCCGGCGGCTCGTAGCCGCGGTCGGCCGGGTTCAGGTTCATTCCGGGCGGGACGATCTCGTCGATCCGGTCGAGCAGCTCGGGCGGCAGCCCCTCGGGCGGCGCGCCTAGCTGGCTCTCGAGGTGATCCATGGTCCGCGGCCCGATGATCGCTGAGGTCACGGCCGGGTGGCTCAGCACGAAGCCAAGCGCCAGGTGGATGAGCGACATCCCGGCTTCGGCCGCTAGCCCGGCGAGCTTGTCCGCGGCGGTCAGCTTGTCCCGGTTCCCTGGCAGGCTCATGTCGAAGCGGTGCGGGAGCCGCTGCGAGCGCCGGCTGACCGGCAGGTCGGCGTCGAGCCGGTACCGGCCGGATAGCCAACCGCTCGCGAGCGGGCCCCAGGTGATGACGCCCATCTGGTGGCGCTCGCAGGCTGGCAGCACGTCGTACTCGACGCCGCGAACCAGGATGGAATACGGCGGCTGCTCGGATACGAACCGCTCCCGGCCGCGCCGCTGCGCGGTCCACTGCGCTTCCACGATCTGGTCGGCCGGGAACGTGGAGCTCCCCGCGTAGCAGATTTTCCCGGCGCTGATGAGATCGGACAACGCGCCGAGCGTCTCGTCAATGTCGGTCGCCGGATCGGGTCGGTGAATCTGATACAGGTCGATGTAGTCCGTGCCGAGTCTGCGCAGGCTGGCTTCGCATTCACTAATCAGCCAGCGTCGTGAGTTACCGCGCTGGTTCACGTCGTCGCCCATGGCGCCGTGGGCTTTAGTGCCGATCACGACGTTGGCGCGGCGGCCACCGGCGAGGGCCTTGCCGACGATGAGCTCCGATTCACCGGCGGAGTACACGTCGGCCGTGTCGACGAAGTTGATGCCCGAGTCCAGCGCTCGGTGAATGATCCGGATCGACTCTTCGTGATCGGGGTTGCCCCAGGAGCCGAACATCATCGCGCCCAGGCATAGCGGGCTGACCTGAACGCCGGTGGAGCCGATAGTGCGCATGCCCATAGCCGGCACTCTATGCCGCGGCCATGTCGGACCGGCAGCTCGCCGGCGACCTTCGCGCTTGCCGCAGCGTCCAGCGCCGGTCAGGCGTCACGGCTAGAGCCAGGCGCAGGCAACAGGTGCAGTTCCATGGCCTTGGTGACGGCGGCGGTGCGGTCGGAGACCCCGAGTTTGGCAAAGGCGCGGAGCAGATGCGTCTTGACGGTGGCCTCGCTGATGAACAGGGTCCTGCCGATCTCGGCATTGGTCTGACCGCGCGCGACCAGGCCGAGCACCTCGGTCTCCCGGGCAGACAGCGGCTCGGCGGGCGGCCGTCGCAGGTAGGACATGAGCCGGCCGGCCACCGTCGGCCCGAGCACCGTCTCGCCTCGTGCGGCGGCCCGGATCGAGCTGACCAGATCCTGCCGCGGCGTGTCCTTCAAGAGGTACCCGGCCGCTCCGGCCTCCACCGCCCGGACTATGTCGGCGTCGGTATCGTATGTCGTCAGCACCACGACCCGGGTGCCAGGTGCAGCCGCCAGGATGCCGGCGGTTGCCTGCACGCCATCGCCGCCCGGCATCCGCAGGTCCATGAGCACGACATCCGGTTCGTGCATTCTCGCCATGGCCACCGCCTCGTCGCCGGAACCTGCCTCGGCCACAACGGTGATGGCTGGCTCGGCCGCGAGCATGCCGCGCAGCCCCTCCCGTACCACCGGGTGATCATCAGCGATCAGGACCGTAACAGGGATCAGTGGCGTCACGCTGGCACCTCAACCCGTACCGACGTTCCGAGGCCGGGAGCGCTGCATTCGGTGATTTTGCCGCCCGCTTCATCAACGCGCGCACGCATGCCCCGCAGGCCATAGCCGCCGTTGACCAGCGTCGGATCGAATCCGGCCCCGTTATCGATAACCTCCAGCACCACGCTGTCACTGGCATAGCAGAGCCGTACCGTGACCTTTTTCGCCGCGGCGTGCTTGCGGACGTTGGCCAGGGCCTCCTGACCGGTCCGCAGCAGTACCACCTCGGTGGCAGCGGGAAGCCGGCGGCCGGCGCCTTCAGTCGCGAAGCTGGCTTCAATTCCAAGCTCCGTCCCGGCCCGCTCGGTGATCCGGCGCAGCGCGTCCTCCAGCGTCCCGGCCTGCAGCTGAACTGAGGCCAGGCCGCCGACCAGGGTACGCGCTTCGGCTAGGTTCTCCCGGGCGGTCTGCGCGGCGAGGCCGAGCTGACTGCGAGCGGTGCCCGGGGACAGCTCAAGCTGGCTCTCTGCTGCCTGGATGAGCATAAGGATGCTGGAGAAGCCCTGCGCCAGCGTGTCGTGGATCTCGCCCGCCAGGCGCTGTCGCTCGGCCATTACGCCCGCCTCACGGCTTACCTCGGCTAGCTCTGCCCTGGTCGCCTCGAGCTGCGCGATCAGGCTCGCCCGCTCGCCGCTCTGGGTGATGATCCGGCCGATGTAGCCGCCAAATGCAACAGTGAAGGTGGATATCGCGGCGAACAGCCCGACCGCGATCGGAATGCGGGACGGACCTTTATCCCAGTAGGCGACCGATGCCGCTCCTACTGCGGTCATGGTGAGCGCCGGAATCAACGCCACTCGTTCCGGCAGGAAGTCATAGCACTGCGGCAAGAGCGCGATGCACAGGAACAAGGTGTTGGGTACCTGCAGCGCGGCGACTGCGAACAGCAGCACGATGCCGGTCATGTAGATGACCGAGCGCCTGGTCACGGTGTCTGCCACCGAGCGCAGATGCGGGCGGCCGACCAGCAGATACCACGGTGCCATCGCGCCTATGGCGCCGAGCGCTACGGCCTTCCCGTGCGCCGACCCGGTAGAGGCGGCAACGATGGCAAGAACGGCAGCGAAGATGATCCCATACAGGAGTTCCCACCTGAACATGCCGGTGTTCCATGCGTGGCCGCTCGAGTCGCCCGGTGGCATATTCAGCCGTCCCGGCTCGACCGCCAGCGGAACGTCGTCAGGCACAACACCAATCCTCCGATAATCCAGGCGCCGAGCACCAGGGCTGTCTGGCCGTTCTGCCACGCGTGGGCTGGCTCGAGGCTAGCCGCACGTGCGGGCAGGAAGGCCGACCGCAGGCTCTGGCTCATCCACTTCAGCGGGAAGAACGACGCGATGTGCTGCAGCCACGCCGGGACGTTGCTAAACGGCACGTAGATGCCAGAGATGAACTGGAGTACCAGGAACGGCAGCGTGATCACCGGGAACGAGTTGGTTGCCGAGCTCGACAGGCTGCTGATGCCGATACCGATCAGCGAGCAGGCGACGCTGCCGAGGACGAAGACCCACGCGAGAGTCCACCACCTGGCGGCCGTCGACGGCAGGTGCAGGTGGTAGAAGGCAATCCCAACCGCGACGAGCACGAGCACCTCGGCCAGCGTGCAGACGAAGACCTGAATGATCTTGCCGATGAAGTAGGCCGCGCTCGGCATCGGTGTGCCACGCAGGCGCTTGAGCGTCCCGCGCTCGCGTTCGGCCGCGATTGCGAGTCCCAGGTTCTGGAAGCTGGTCGCCGCGATGCCGCCGGCAATCATGCCCGCGGTGAAGAGCTGCCCCACCGTGACGCCGCGGACGGCGACCTGATGGCCGAAGATGGAACCCAGCAGGACCAGCAGGATCGCCGGAAGCGCGAAGACGAAACCGACCGTCTGCCGCTCCCGGAAGAACGCCCTGAGCTCCAGCCGGCCTCTCGCGATGCCGGTCCGCAGCGCCCCGGGCAGCCGCGGCTGGATGTCTCCAGCAACCGCTGAGCTAGTGGTCAATGACGTCGCGGTCATCGGCGTGCTCCGATCAGCTCGAGGTAGATGTCTTCCAGGCTGGGCCGGCTGACGGTCAGGCCAGGCACTTCGCCGTCGAACTGCGCCGACAGCTCGGCTACGACCTTCGCGGGCGTGGCCGTCTGCACGGCCCGCCTGCCTCCTGAGGTCTCCCAGCTGACCTGTGCCTCCTCTGTGTCCCGGCCGCCCAGCGTCGCCGGATCGCCGAGCGCCACGATCCGGCCGCTCGACAGCACGGCTACCCGGTCGGCGAGCGCCTCGGCCTCGGCCAGGTAGTGCGTTGTGAGCAGGATCGTCGTGCCGTCGGCGGCCAGGCTCTTGATCAGGCTCCAGAATTGCCGCCGTGCCTCCGGATCGAAGCCGGTTGTCGGCTCATCAAGGAAGAGCAGCTCAGGACCCCCGACGATGCCAAGCGCGACGTCGAGCCGACGGCGCTGGCCGCCGGATAGCTGATGACCGCGGCGCGCGGCGAGACCGCTCAGGCCGACGATCTCGATGACTTCGCCCGGATCCCGAGGCCGGGGATAGAAGCTGGCGAACTGGCCGATCATCTCCGCCACGGTGAGCTCGGGCTCGGCGGTGAGCTGCAAGACGATGCCTATCCGGGCCCGCCAGTTGCGGCCGGCGACTTCGGGATCCTCGCCGAGCACCGCCACCGTGCCGCCGTCCCGGTGCCGGTAACTCTCGAGGATCTCGACAGTTGTGGTCTTGCCGGCCCCGTTCGGCCCTAGCAGGGCGAAAACCTCGCCGTAGTGGATGTCAAGGTCGAGCCCATCCACAGCGACCGTCGTGCCGTACGTCTTGCGGAGTCCGCGGGCGCGGATCGCCGATTCGGTTCCCATGGCACAGAGTCTGCTGGCCGCGGGCCACGGTCCGCGCCGGTCGAGTGGTTGCACCCGCTGTCCACCGGACGGTGGACAGACGCCGCGTGGATACACGCGTGCGCCGGCTGGAGCCGGCCGCTATCCTGTGCCCCATGAGCACCGATTCGCACCGCATCCCGGCCAAGCCGGCGCTGGATGGCCTGGAGGACAAGTGGACGCAGCGGTGGGCCAAGGAGCGTGTAGTACAAGTTTGACCGCTCCAAGCGCCGCGATGCCGTCTACGCCATCGACACTCCCCCGCTGACGGCCAGCGGATCCCTGCACCTCGGGCACGCGTTCTCCTACAGCCAGACAGACGTCATCGCGCGCTTCCAGCGCATGCGCGGCAAAGAGGTCTTCTATCCGGTCGGGTGGGACGACAATGGCCTCGCGACCGAACGCCGGGTGCAGAACTACTACGGCGTCCGCTGCGATCCGTCCCTGCCCTACCAGCCCGGATTCACGCCGCCCGCGCTGGCCAACGGCCGCGCGCTGAGTCCGGCCGACCAGACGCCGATCTCCCGGCGGAACTTCGTCGAGCTCTGCCGCCAGCTGACCGAGCTGGACGAGAACGCGTACGCACAGGCGTGGCAGCGACTTGGGCTGTCCGTGGACTGGGACATTAGCTACCGCACGATCGACGACCGCGTGCAGGCCGTGTCCCAGCTCGCGTTCCTGTGCAACCTCGCTCGCGGCGAGGCCTATCAGGCCGATGCCCCAGCGCTCTGGGACGTGACGTTCGGCACGGCGGTCGCGCAGGCCGAAGTCGAGGACCGCGAAAGTCCCGGAACGTTCATAAGGCTCGCGTTTGCCCGCACAGACGGTCACGGCCCGGAACGGGGTAGCTCCCCAACCGCCGCCGTAGACCCAGACGAACTCGTCGTCGCGACGACCAGGCCTGAGCTGCTGCCTGCCTGCGTGGCGCTGGTGGCGCACCCCGACGACGAGCGGTACGGCGCGCTGTTCGGCGGGGCGGCCACCACGCCGCTGTTTGGCGTGCAGGTGCCGATCCTGGCCCACCGACTCGCCGACCCGGACAAGGGCACCGGCCTCGTGATGGTCTGCACGTTCGGCGACATGACCGACGTGACCTGGTGGCGCGACCTGCAACTCGAGACGCGCCCGGTGATCGGCAAAGACGGCCGCCTTCGCGCCGATCCGCCGCCAGGAATCACTAGCCGTTCGGGCCTCGCCGCCTATCAGCGCATCGCGGGTCAATCGGCTAAAGGCGCCAGGCAGCTTGTCACCGACTTGCTGCACGCAGGCAGATATCTGCGCGGCGAACCGGAACCTGTCCGGCACGCGGTGAAGTTCTACGAGTACGGGCAGGCGCCACTGGAGATCATCGCGACTCGCCAGTGGTACATCCGCAACGGCAGCCGGTCCAAGGAGCTCGCGAATGCCCTGGTCTCGGCAGGCCGTGAGTTGCAGTGGCATCCCGAGTACATGCGGACGAGGTACGAGCACTGGCTCGAGGGCCTGACCGGTGACTGGCTCATCAGCCGGCAGCGCTATCGCGGCGTGCCGATCCCGGTGTGGTACCAGCTGGACACGTCGGGCGAGATCGTGGCCGACGAGCCGATCCTGCCGGCCGAAACTGACCTGCCGGTCGATCCGGCCGCCGACACGCCCGCAGGATTCACGCCAGAGCAGCGCGGCCAGCCAGGCGGGTTCGCAGCAGACCCGGATGTGATGGACACATGGGCGACGTCCTCGCTGACGCCGCAGATCGCAGGCGGCTGGCCGGCGGACGAGGACCTGCTGAGGCGCGTGTTCCCGATGGACCTGCGGCCGCAGGCGCACGAGATCATCAGGACCTGGCTGTTCTACACGGTGTTGCGCTCACACGACGAGGCCGGCGTCCTGCCGTGGCGGCATGCGGCGATCTCGGGCTGGATTCTGGATCCGGATCGCAAGAAGATGTCGAAATCCAAGGGCAATGCGGTGACGCCGATGGACCTGCTGCGCGAGCACGGCACGGACGCAGTGCGGTACTGGGCCACGAGCGCCCGCCTCGGCGTCGACACTGCCTTCGATCTCGCCCAGATCAAGATCGGCCGGCGGCTGGCCATCAAGATCCTGAACGCGGCCCGCTTCGTGCTCGGATTCGAGGCCGGTGGCGACCAGGTCGCGCACGGTTTCGCCGTCGGCCGGTCCGCTGCCGCCGCCGGCATCACTGAGCCGATCGACCGCGCCCTGGCGCGGAGGCTCGCCGGCGTGGTCGAGCGGTGCACGACCGCGCTCGAGGCCTACGATCACGCCACAGCGCTCGAGCAGGCCGAGCGGTTCTTCTGGTTCTTCTGCGACGACTATCTGGAACTGGTGAAGGCACGCGCTTACGGCGAGAACGGGCCGGGAGCGGCCGCCTCGGGAGTGGCGACGCTGCGGATCGGATTGTCGGTAGTGCTGCGGTTGCTGGCGCCGTTCGTGCCATTCGTGACTGAGGAGGTCTGGTCCTGGTGGCAGCGCGGCTCGGTGCACCGGGCGGACTGGCCGGATGCCGCGGCGCTGCGTGCCGCCGCTGGCCCCGGCGATGACAGCGTGCTCGCGGCCGCCGCGGCCGCAATCGGCGCGATCAGGAAGGCGAAGTCGCAAGCGCGCGTGCCGATGAAGAACCCGATCCCGCTGCTGATCCTGACGGCCCGACAAGCGCGTCTCGACGCGCTCGATGCGGCCAGCGCCGACGTGCGGGCAGCCGGTCACGTGCGCGAGATTGAGCTTCGGCCTGGCCTCGGCGGCGAGCCGGCCCACGACGTCGTCCTGGGCTGACCGTGCTGGCGTGCCAGCGCTGGCGTGACAGCGCTGGTGTGACAGGGCTGGCTTACGCGGACGCCAAATCGCCTTTCGCCGCGTCACGGCGAGGCCATACTGTGCTGCCTATGGCTTCGGTGATCAAGTCAGTGAGTTTCGACTGCGTCGACGCCCGTGCGCTCGCCGGGTTCTGGGCGGCAGCGCTCGGCACCGATGTGGACGAGGACGCTTCGTCCGATCGCGCCTACGTCGAGGCGCCCGGTTGGGGCGGTCCGAACATGTGGTTCAACCGGGTGCCCGAGCGGCCGTCCGTCAAGAACCGCATGCACTTTGACCTTCGCGCCCCCGAAACGATGGCAGCCGAGGTGGAGCGCCTCACCAGCCTCGGCGCCGCGGTTCTGCAACGATTCGACAGCAATACGATCATGACCGACCCCGAAGGCAACGTGTTCTGCGTGGAGCTAGGCCCGGCCGACTAGCAGAACACCTAGCCCGTGGCGCCGGCTGACAGCGGCTGCCCGGCCGCCGGGTAGTCTCACGAGCATGGAGAAGGTACAGCTGTCAGAGGAGGAATGGCGCGCCCGGCTGTCGCCCGAGGAGTATCACGTTCTTCGCGAAGCGGGCACTGAGGCACCGTTTACCGGGGATTACACCGATACCGAGACCACCGGCGCGTACAAGTGCCGGGCGTGCGGAGCGGAGCTTTTCCGGTCCAACGCGAAATTCCACTCCGGCTGCGGCTGG
>DATIOU010000084.1:0-7225 GCA_035472835.1 Streptosporangiaceae bacterium
CTATCGGCATGTGGGGATGGTGCTTGAACAGGTCGCCGACGACGTATGCCGACAATCCGACGACGGAGCCGACGGACAAGTCGACATTGCGGGTTACGATGACCATCGTCTCGCCCACGCCGAGCAGCGCGATCAGTGCCGCGCCGATCAGCAGCTGCTGGATGCTGGCCGCGCGCGCGAAGTCGTGGTTGTTCAGGGTAGTAAGCCCGAACACGACGATGATGGCGACGCCGATGCCAAGCTCGCGTGCCCGCAGCAGCGAGTCCAGCCGGAACCCCCGAGAGGCCGAGCGGGGTGAGATGGCCGTGGTGCTCACGCCACTGCCTCCGGTGCCTGGCCCGTCGCCGCGCGCATGAGCGAGTTCTCGTCGGCTTCGGCACGCGAGAACTCGGCGGTGATGCGGCCCTCCCGCAGCACGAGTATCCGGTCCGCCATGCCCAGCACCTCGGGCAGCTCCGAGGAAATCATCAATACGGCCAGGCCTCCCGCCACCAGCTCATCGATCAGGCGGTGGACCTCCGCCTTGGTGCCGACGTCGATACCACGGGTGGGCTCGTCGATGATGAGCAGCGACGGACTGCGAGCCAGCCACTTGCCCAGCACGACCTTCTGCTGGTTGCCGCCGGAGAGGGTCGAGACCGTGTTTCGCAGCCGCGTGTATCTGAGCTGGAGGCGGCCCGCCCACTGCGTGGCGAGGTCCCGCTCGGCTGATCGCCGGATGAGCCCGAAGCGGCGCAGCTTGGTCAGCGAGGCGAGCGCGACGTTCTGGTCGATGCTCATCTCCATGACCAGGCCCTGCTGTCGCCGGTCCTCGGGTACGAGCGCGACCCCGGCGTTCATCGCCGCGACGGGCGTGCCGTTGGGCAGCTCCCGGCCCAGCAGCCGGACCGTCCCCGACGTCCGCCTGTCGATGCCGAACACGGCCCGGGCGACCTCGCTGCGACCGGCCCCGACCAGGCCGGCCAGGGCGACGATCTCGCCCCGTCGCACCTGGAACGAGACGTCGCTGAATACGCCCTCGCGTGATAGCTCCCGCACGTCCAGCACGACGTCACCGGCCTCGGTGTCGCTCTTGGGGAACATCGCATCAAGATCGCGGCCCACCATCGACCGGATGATGTCGTCGACGGTCACGTCCTCGATCCGGGCAGTGCGGGTGAAGCGGCCATCGCGCATGATCGTGACCCGCTCGCAGATCGCGAAGGCCTCTTCCAGCCGGTGCGAGATGAACAGGACCGCCGCGCCCTGCGAGCACAGCGTCCGGATGACCTCGAAGAGCCGCTCGACCTCCACGTTGGTCAGCGCCGCGGTCGGCTCATCCATCACCAGGACCCTGGCGTTGAGCGACAGTGCCTTGGCGATCTCCGCCAGTTGCTGGTCGGCTACCGACAGGCCGTGCGCGACGCGATCCGGGTCCAGCTGCACCCCTAGCCGCATGAACAGCTCATTGGCCTGCCGGTTCATCGAGGCGCGGTCGATCCGTCGCCCGGCCCGCAGCGGCTGCCGGCCCATGAAGATGTTCTCCGCGACGGTCAGGTCGGGAAACAGGGTCGGCTCCTGGTAGATGATCGACACGCCCGCCTCGCGGGAGGCGCCCGGCCCGCTGAAAGCTGCCGGCGCACCGTCGATCAGCAGCTGCCCGCTGTCTGCGCCATGTACCCCGGCCAGGATCTTCACCAGCGTCGACTTGCCGGCGCCGTTCTCGCCGAGCAGCGCATGCGCTTCGCCCGGATGCAGCGTGATGGACCCGTCCTGCAAGGCACGGACGGCCCCGAAACTCTTGGTGGCGTGCTCAAGCACGAGCACGGGTGGCGCGCTCTGCTGTTCGGTCACGAGTTGCCCCATGGAGTGAAACCTTTCACTCAGTTGGGCCGACGATACGCCCAGGGCGTTTTACGGGTCAAGAGTTACGATCGTGCTAACCACGGTCGTGATAACCCTGTAATCACCGCCATGGAGGGTCTGTTCGCGGCAGGTCCGCGGTGCAGTCCCTTCGTCCGGGAGCGAACTAGTTGATACGATTCAGGCACTCGGGCTGACGGGGGGTGTGTGCGGTGGCGGATGCCGCGAGCGTCATCGACGTCGCCCGGCTGGCCGGGGTGTCGCTCGGCACGGTCTCCAACGTGCTCAACCGGCCGCAGCGGGTAGCCCCGGCGACCCGCGACCGGGTGCTGCGGGCCATCGAGGAGCTTGGCTTCGTCCGCAATGAAGCCGCTCGGCAGCTGCGCGCCGGGCGGAGCCGGACCATCGGCCTGGTCGTGCTGGACGTCGGCAACCCGTTCTTCACCGACCTGGCCGCCGGAGTCGAGAGCGCCGCCGAGGGTGCTGGTCTGTCCGTCATCCTCTGCAATAGCGCCGACAGCACGGCCAGAGAGGACCACTACCTGAGCCTGCTGCAAGAGCTCCGCGCATACGGCATCCTGATCACTCCCGTCAGCGGCAAGAACGGCCGGATCGAGGAGCTTCGCGACCACGGTACGCATGTTGTCTTCGTCGATCGCGGCTCGACCAAGCGGCAGTGCTCAGTCTCCGTCGACGACGTGGCCGGCGGGGAGCTGGCCGCTGGCCACCTGATCGAGCAGGGCCACCAACGGATCGCGTTCGTTGGCGGGCCCCTCAGCGTCAACCAGGTCGCCGACCGGCTCGCCGGGGCCAGGGCGACGGTCCGGGCAGCCGGCCTGCCGAAGGGCGCGCTCAGCCTGATTCGCACGCCCGGGCTGAACGTCGCCGCCGGGCGGCGGGCCGGCGAACAGATCGCCGACATGACTGCCCGGGTCCGGCCCACGGCGGTGTTCTGCGCCAACGACCTGCTTGCGCTCGGCGTGCTGCAGGAGATGACCCGCCGCAATCTGCATGTGCCCGGCGACGTAGCGATCCTCGGCTACGACGATATCGACTTCGCAGCCGCAGCCGCTGTTCCGCTGACATCGATCCGGCAGCCCCGCGCGCAGCTCGGTCAGGCAGCCGCGGAGTTGCTGATCGACGAGGTGTCCGCTGCGGAGACACATCAGCACCGTCAGGTCGTATTCGAGGCTGAACTGGTCGTGCGCGAGTCAACAACGCCACGTCGCCTGATTAAGCCGGCCGGCTCAGGCGAGCCCGTCAGGCACACGACTCGGCGTCTTGCGGGTCTGCCGAGCCGGTAACGTCCAGCTGCCAGTAGGCGGTGCAGACGGACGTACCGATCCGCCTGCGCGCGGGCCGACTGTCAGCCGCGGCCGCGATGCCCTGGCCGGCCCGACCGCCGGTTTACGCGGCTTGCGCGGAGCCAGCGGCCCGGACGTGTTCTGCGCGGTGCTGGCCTGGTCCAGGTTCCGATTCATGCGGGTCGCCGCTGACGAGCGGACCGAGACGATGCTGGCGGAGTGCTTCGAGGTCCTGGGCGGCGTGCCGGGCAAGGTACTCGCGGCGATGCGATCCGGACTGGCCCGGGCCTCGTCCACGGTGTCCGGGTTGCCCGGTCATCCAGGCGCCGACGGATCGTAGCTGGCTGTTCACTGGGTGGCGTGAAGGTGCGCGAGTACCGCGTCGGCGACTTGTTCTGGAGCCTCCCGGTGGGGGAAGTGGCCCACTCCGTTGAGGATCTGCCGCCGGTAACCCCCGGTGAAGTAGCCATCCAGGCCTTCCGAAGATGTTGGCTCGTCGCAGTGGTCCATGGCTCCTTGCAGCATGAGGGTCGGGATGCTGACTTGCCGGGTGCTCGCGAGCCGTCTGGCCAGGTTGTCGTATCTGGGATCGCGGGCCTCGCCGGCCCGGTACCTGGATCGGTAGGCGTTGAGCGTTATCGGGACCCAGTCCGGGTTGCGGAAACTGTCTGCTGTTGCCGCGAATTCCGCGTCGTCGTACCACCCTGGCGGGCTCCAGGTCTCCCACTGCAGGCGCGCGAACCCCACCGGATCCCGGGCCACAGCCTCAGCGCCCTGGTCCAGGCACATGAACCACTGGTACCAGAATGCCCGCGCCTGGCTGAACGCAGGAATCGTGAACTGGCCGCCAGGCTGATAGGCCAGCGCAAGAGTGCAGATGGCGCTGACGCGGTGCGGAAACAGTGCCGCAATCGTGTAGGCGGCGCGTGCGCCCCAGTCGTGACCCACCACCGGAGCCGACTGCACCCCGAGCGCGTCCATCAGGTCGATGGCGTCCTGCGCAAGCGCGGCCGCCCGGCCGTCGCGCGGAGTGCCCGGTGACAGGAAACGGGTCCCACCCGAGCCCCGAAGACACGGAGTAACCGTTCGCCATCCGGCCGCATGCATCACCGCAGCGACGCGCAGCCACCCCCGAGGCGCGTCAGGCCAGCCATGCAAGAGCAGCACCGCGGGGCCCGCCGCTGGCCCCCCAACCTCGGCATCGATCTGCAAGTTCTCCGTCTCCACCAGACTCATGGTTACTAATCCAAGCGCTGGTCGCGGTCCGGCGGGACGCGAAGGCCTTCACCGACGCCGAGCGGGCCGCGCTGGAACTCGCCGAGCAGGCACCCGCATCGCCGGTGCCGCCGGCGGCACAGTTCCTCGGGCGGCGGTGCGTCAACAGAAGCTCTTGCCGACTGACCGCAGCCGAGTTAGCCGGCGTTGCCTCTGTCTGGCAGCACCCAGATGTTGCGCTCGTGCATGAGCTGAATCTGCTTATCCGTCACTTGACGACGATATTCGTCGTGCCCATAGGGAGCCTGGTCGAGGTAGATGTTCTTCGGGTAGACCGGCTCTTCGTAAATGAGCTGGTACTGCTCAGTGGTCAGATCCTTGATCCAGTTGTCCCATTGCGCGTTCGCCCGGAACGAGCGTAGCGCCTCGACGTCGACAGTCCCGGCGACCCAGGAGGATCCGCCGCCGTAATCGTGTCGTCCGATAATCTGCCCGCGATAGTCGATCACGGCCGACCCGCCGCCGAAAGTATCGATCGGCACAGTGGAGTCTGAATCCAGGTAATAAGTGCCGACGTTGCATGCGATCAGGTACAGGTTATTGTCGAGCGCGCGCGCTCGATTCTGGATCTCGAACAAGCCGTTGCCGACATGCGGATGCGGATACGGGCCCCGATAGACGACCTCGGCCCCGTTCATCGCCAGGCCACGCGCGTTCTCCGGGTACGAACCCTCGTTGGCCATCAGGAACCCGAGCCGGCCGATCGCTGTGTCGGCAACCGGGTAGAACGCATCCAGATTTCGCCCGTATAGCTCAATCCACTTGTCCCAGACATTGTGTGGCGTCACCGAATGCTCAACCGGCAGCAGCGGCACCACCTTGTGATGGCGGAGAATTACCTCGCCATCTGGACTGAGAATGAAGCCCACGTTGAAGAAACGGCCAGGGAACTCGGGATGTCTGGCCTTCGCCTGAGCCATCAGAAAAGCGTTCCACCGCCGCGCCAACACGCCGAGATGATCCGTCTCGGGGCCGGGGATGTCGATCGCGCAGTTCTGCGCAAACTCCTCGTGGTCGAGATCCAGGACTTCGTCGTTGAAACCCTGCAGGGAACCTTCGGGGATCGCGATGAGGCGCACTGGCAAGTCCAGGCTGGACAGCCACGATGCGGCCTTAATTAGATGCGAAATGTGCTCGAGGTTCGTCTCGATCTCATCGCGGCGACGGATGCCACGCATGGTGGGTACCAGTCCCAGGGCCTGATAGGGCTCGATCATGACTGCTCCCTTCGGCCGGCCAGGCCCGGCCCATTTCTACCTTGCGGTCCCTCTTGTTCTACCGGCGGCCTCGCGTTCTGTCTCTACCTCGTTGGACAGGTCCCGAGCGCCATTACCCAGGCGGGCCGTCGATCCGCTGTTGCCATCGTCCGGCCGGCGCCACAATACTGAGCGCACCGCACGGGCCATGCTCGGCGGCAACACGGCCATGGCCACGGAAGGTCACGCATCGGAAGGCAGGGAAGCCCCATGAGCATCCTGGGTACCAGGGTGATGCGGACCGAAGACCCGCGGCTGCTGACGGACGGCGGCAGCTACGTCGACGACCTGCGGATGCCGGAGCTCGCGGACGCAGCGCGGATCACGTTCGTGCGCAGCCCGGTCGCGCACGCGACGATCACCGGTATCGACGCATCGGCGGCGCGCGCAGCGCCCGGCGTTGTCGCCGTGCTGACCGTCCAGGATATGGACGACCTGGCGCCACCACCGCCCGACGACGGCACTGGCATCAATGAATCAATGCCGTTTCCGGTAGGCGGCCAATGGCAGGAGCCGCTGCTGGCCTTTGACCGGGTCCGCTACGTCGGCGAGCCGGTGGCCATCGTCATCACCGATGACCGTTACCAAGGCGAGGACGCCGCTGAGCTGGTCAGCGTGGACTACGAGCTACTGCCGGCGGTTATCGGTCCCGAGGCAGCACTGGCTGGCAGCACACTGCTCTTCCCGGCGGCCGAGTCGAACGTGGTCGTCTCGGGCGGCGCGCAAGCCGACGCCTCGATCTTCGACGGCTGCGACGTGGTCGTGGAGCGGACCATCGTGAACCAGCGGCTCGCACCCGTCTCGCTGGAAGGGCGCGCGGCCGCTGCGCAGTGGGCTGACGGCAAGCTGACCTTCTGGGTCAGCACCCAGAACGCGCAGATCTCTCGGTTCGTACTGGCCGGCGCACTCGGGCTTGCTCCCGATTCAATCCGGGTGGTCGCCCCTGATGTCGGCGGAGGTTTCGGGGCCAAGGTCGGAATCGACCGGGACGCAATCGTCGTCGCCTGGGCGGCCAAGCACATCGGCCGCGCACTTCGCTGGGCGGAGACGCGCAGCGAGAACCTGGTCGGCATGACGCACGGGCGAGCCCAGCGGCAGGTCATCAAGATCGGCGGGACCAGGGACGGGCGCATTCTGGCCTACCGCCTCGACATCGTGCAGGATACGGGTGCCTATTCGAGGATGGGCGGCTTCCTTCCCTTTCTCACCCGCCTGATGGCGGCTGGGCCGTACGACATCCCCCACGTCGAGGCCGCATCCCAGGTGGTCGTGACCAACACGACTCCCATCGCCGCGTACCGCGGTGCCGGGCGGCCGGAAGCGACGGCCGCGATCGAGCGGGCCGTCGACCTATTCGCCGCCGAGATCGGCAAGGACCCGGCGGATGTACGCCGCATGAACCTGGTGCCGCCAGACAAGTTCCCGCACAGCTCGCCGTGCGGACCCGTCTATGACACCGGCGCGTATGGCGACGCACTGGACAAGGTGCTGGTCGGAGCCGGATATCAAGAGCTGCGTGCGGAGCAAGCCCAGCGGCGCCAGCGCGGC
>DATIOU010000085.1:0-69495 GCA_035472835.1 Streptosporangiaceae bacterium
CTTGATGATCATCGGCGGCCTCCGCGGCAGCGACGCGACGGCAGCCGTCGCGTCGCGGTCGGACTGCCGCCGACGCTGCATGCTCCCGATCGTCCCTTCCGCGCTGTCATGCGTGCCGGCCGGCCGTGCGGCGGACCGCAGTTGCCCGCCGGCCGCTGCGGCCCGCCGCACGGGGGAAGGCGCGCCCCTCCCTGCCGCCAGCCGAGCCCCTCCTGCGTCCCCGCTGGCGGCCAGCGCGCCATCCGGCTCCGCGAGCGCTAGGCCGCCCCGCCCGCTGGTATCGGCTCGTCAGCGGGTGCTGTCACCGGCGCGACTGCCTTCCGTCGGCCGGTCACCGCGTAGTAGACGATGCCCACCAGCAGGATGAATCCGAGCACCGTCCACAGGATCGGCCTGTCGTTGAGCCAGCCCCAGTGGAAGTTGAGCACGCCGGTCTGCTTCGGTGTCGGGTTGCTCTGGATCCGCGGCCAGGCGAAGTTGACGAGCATCGCGCCGCCGTACAGCAGGCCGACGATGTTGATCACCAGGCCCCAGCCGCGCAGCTTGAACGGGGCATCGGTGCTCGGCCAGCCGCGCAGCCTGGCGCGCAGGATCGCCAGGTTGCCGAGGAAGTAGCTCAGGTAGATCATCGCGGTGGCGGCGATCGCGATGATGCCGGCGCCCGAGTACTGGATGAACGGGACGGCCGCGAGCACCGCTATGGCAATGCAGGTCCAGACCGGCGTGTGCAGTCCCGGCGATACTCGGGCCAGCTGCCGGGAGAACGGCAGCTGGTTGTCGCGCGACATGCCGAAGCACAGCCTGATGGTCGCTGCCATGATGGACAGGCAGCAGACGAAGATGGCGGCCGAGACCACTAGCAAGTAGATCGTCGCGAAGGCTGACGAGAAGTTCGCCTCGATGATGTTCGCCGGGCCGAAGCCGAGGCCAGCGTTGCCGGTGATGGCGGCGTGCAGGTTGGGGATTGCCATCAGGGTCCCGAGCAGGAACACGCCGCCGATGATGAAGGCGCCGATGACCGAGTAGAGCACGGCTTTCGGCGCGGTCCGGCGCGGATCGCGGGTCTCCTCGGCCAGGGTGGACGCCGTGTCGAAGCCGTAGATCACGAACAGCGACATGAACATGGCGATGAGGAATGAGTTCGCCCCGACGTGGAGGCCGCCGCTGTTCGTGACGACGTGGAAGCCCTGGTGGTTGTGGAACGCCATCAAGACGATCGCGAACACGAACATGCCGAGGATCTCGAACAGCACGCCGGTGTTGTTGATGATCGCGACCAGCCTGACGCCATAGATGTTGAGCACGGTGATCACAGCGAGTGTGATCAGCGCGATCACTAGCTCGGTGTGCAGCAGCGTGTTGCCCTTGCCTACGCCGAGGCCGTGCCAGCCCAGCCCGTTCAGCGCCGGGATCAGCGCTAGCGGCAGGGTGGCCACGACCGAGGTGACCGTCAGGACGCCGGCGAACACGTAGATCCACCCGGTGAACCACGAGTACGTCCGGTTGGCCATGTACTTCGACCACTGGAAGACCGAGCCCGCAAGCGGGAAGTGGCTCGACACCTCGGCGAAGTTCAGCGCGATGATGAACTGGCCTGCCGCCACCACGGGCCAGGTCCAGATGAAAACGCCGCCGATCGTCGTCAGGCCGAGGGCGAACAGCGTGAAGATCCCCGTGGATGGCGAGATGTAGCTAAACGCCACTGCGAACGAGCTGAACGGACCGAGCGAGCGTTTGAGTTCCTGCTTGTAGCCGAATCTGGCCAGGTCTGCAGAGTCTTGCTCATGGATGCTGACGTCGGGGCTTGCGCTCACAAGCAACTCCTCATCGCCAGGTGGCAGATGCCAACCGAGTTAGCTCAGTTGGGAGGAGCGTAGGGCGTGGGCCAGTTAACTGTCCAGACCCTAACATGTTCCGTCTAGACCTTTTCGGTCAAGACTCGTAGCCTGCGATCGTGAACGTTCTGCGCGAGGCTGGCCCGCTCGCTGTGCTCGCAAGGGTGCCAAGCCTGGCTGGTACGCCTCGGCAGATCACCGCGCTGCCCGGCGGACTCACCAACCAGAACTTCAAGGTCACCACTTCTGACGGGGTGTTCGTCGCGCGCATCTTCTCCGACGGCGGTGAGCTGCTCGCCATCGACCGCGACCAGGAGTACCGGAACTCGCTGATCGCGGCCGCAGCCGGTGTCGGAGCGCCGGTCATCGAGTACTGCCCGGCGGACCGCGTGCTCGTGCTCGGTTTCATCGACGGCAAGACGCTCACTAACGCTGACGTGGCCGAGCCGGCCACCCTGGTGCGGATCGCTTCGGCCTGCCGGAGGCTGCACCGTGCCGCTCGGTTTACCGCCGACTTCGACATGTTCGAGATCCAGCCCCGCTACTACGCCACCGCTACCGCCGCCGGAATGCGCGTCCCGGCCGGCTACGCCGATCTGATGCCTGCCTTCGATGCCGCGCGCCGCGCCCTGGCCGTCCGCGACGAGGGCACCGTCCCATGCAACAACGATCTGCTGGCCGCCAACTTCATCGACGACGGCGACCGGATCTGGCTCATCGACTACGAGTACTCGGGTAACAACGATCCCTGCTTCGAGCTCGGCAACGTCGCCGGCGAATGCGGCCTCGACGATGACGCGCTCGCCGCGCTCGTGACTGCCTACTACGGCCAGCCGCGCCGCAGCCGGATCGCACGCGCCAAGCTCTTCAGCCTGGTGGCCAGGTACGGCTGGACCCTGTGGGGCGCAATCCAGCACGCCGGCAGCGAGCTCGACTTCGACTTCTGGTCCTGGGCAATGGAGCGCTATGAGGCGGCGGCAGCCGGCTTCAGGAGCCCGGAGTTCGACAGCCTGCTCACCGACGTGCAGGCGGAGGGATAGGCAAGGGGACGCAACGAATGGCACAGGCACTGCCGGGGCGCGCCCAGGTCGTGGTCATCGGCGGCGGCGTGATCGGCGCCAGCGTGGCCTATCACCTGACTGCGCTCGGCTGGACCGACGTGCTGCTGCTCGAGCAAGGCCAGCTGTCCTGCGGCACGACGTGGCACGCGGCCGGGCTGGTAGGCCAGCTACGCGCTTCCGAGGCGGGCACCAGGCTGGTGCAGTACTCCGCCGCGCTCTATGAGCGACTGGAAGCAGAGACTGGGCAGGCCACCGGGTTCCGGCGCTGCGGCGGCTTGACTGTGGCCAGGACGCCAGAGCGGATGACGACGCTGCGCCGCACCGCGGCGACCGCGCAGGCCTATGACATCGAATGCGAGCTGATGAGCGCCGCGGAAGCGGCCGACCGCTACCCGCTACTCCACGCCGCGGACCTGCAGGGAGCGATCTGGCTGCCGGGCGACGGCCGGGCTGATCCGGTCGATCTGACCGCGGCGCTAGCGCGCGGCGCCCGGCTAGGCGGCGCGACAATCCGGGAACGGGTCCGCGTCACCGGCATCGTGAGCCGGGAGGGGCGAGTGCGCAGCGTCCGCACCGACCAGGGTGACATCGAGGCCGAGGTCGTCGTGAACTGCGCCGGGCAGTGGGCCAAGCAAGTGGGCAACCTCGCGGGCGTTACCGTGCCGCTGCATTCCGCCGAGCACTTCTACGTGGTGACCGACGAGATCGACGGCGTGCACCCCGACTTGCCCGTGCTCCGCGATCCAGACGGCTATACCTACTTCAAAGAAGAGGTCGGCGGGCTGGTGGTCGGCGGCTTCGAACCGACGGCCAAGCCGTGGGCGTCACCGGACGCGCTGCCCTACCCCTTCGAGTTCCAGCTGCTCGAGGAGGATTGGGACCACTTCTCGGTGCTGATGGACAGCGCGCTGCACCGGCTCCCAGTGCTCGGTGAGACTGGGATCCGAAAGTTCTACAACGGCCCGGAGAGCTTCACCCCGGACAACCAGTTCATCCTGGGCGAAGCGCCCGAGCTGGCTGGCTTCTACATCGGCGCGGGATTCAACTCGGTTGGCATCGCGTCGGCGGGCGGCGCTGGCCTCGCCTTGGCGAAGTGGATCGTCGACGGCGAGCCAGACGCCGACTTGACGACAGTTGACATCCGCAGGTTCGCGCCATTCAACGGCAACACCCGCTGGCTTCACGACCGCGTGGGCGAGGTGCTCGGCCTGCACTACGCGATCGCCTGGCCGAACCGGGAGCTGGAAACCGCCCGCCCGTTCCGTCGATCGCCTGCATATCAGCTGCTGCAAGAGGCGAATGCTTGCTTCGGCTCGAAGATGGGCTGGGAACGGGCCAACTTCTTCGCGCCCGCCGGCCACCGGCCGGTTATCGAGTACTCGTGGGACAAGCAGAACTGGCAGCCCTGGTCTTCGGCTGAGCAGGAGGCGACCCGGCAGCGGGTTGCGGTATTCGACCAGACCTCGTTCTCGAAGTACCTGGTGACCGGCCGAGACGCCGAGACCGCGCTCCAGTGGCTGTGCACCAACGACGTGGCCGTTCCGCCGGGCCGAACTGTCTACACCGGCTTGCTCAACGTCCGCGGCACTTACGAGTCGGACATCACCGTGACCAGGCTGTCGGCGACGGAGTTCCTGCTCGTGGCTAGCGCCGCGACGACCGAGCGCGACGCCGATCACATCAGGCGGCACATCCCGCCCGGCTGCCAGGCCACCGTGGTGGACGTGAGCTCAGCGTACGCGGTGTACGGGGTTATGGGCCCGGCGTCGCGGCTACTGCTGTCCCGGCTGACCACGGCCAACGTCAGCGAGGCCGCGTTCCCGTTCGGGATGAGCCGGCTGATGGATCTCGGCTACTCGACGGTCCGCGCCACGAGGATCACCTACGTCGGCGAGCTGGGCTGGGAGCTGTACGTGCCGGTCGAAGTCGCCGTCGCCGTATACCAGGACCTGATGGCCGCCGGGGCCGACCTCGGCGTCGTGAACGCTGGCTATTATGCGATCGAGTCGCTCCGGCTAGAGAAGGCCTATCGTGCGTTCGGCCGTGAGCTAACGCCCGACTACAACCCGGTGGAAGCGGGCCTGACCTTCGCCTGCAAGCTCTCCGGCGGTACTGCGTTCCTTGGTCGCGAGGCAGTGGAGAAGGCGAGGGCGGACGGCCCGCGCAGACGCCTGGTGTCGGTCGTGCTCGACGACCCAGCCGTCATGATGTGGGGCAGCGAGCTCTTGCTGCGCGACGGCGAGCCGGCCGGCCAGCTGATGTCGGCGGCCTGGGGGGAAACGCTCGGCGCCGCAGTCGGTCTCGCCTACCTGCGCGACCCGGCAGGCGACCCGGTGACCGCCGATTTCGCCCGGGCCGGCACGTACGCGGTGAACATTGGCGGCCGGCTGGTGAGCGCCGCTGTCGGCCTGCGTCCGCCGTACGACCCGGCTGGTAAAAAGATTAAAGGCGAGGGTGCGCACGAGCTGAGCGCGGCTGCACCCTTGGCTAACCGGACGACGTAGTCCTCACCACAGGGAGTGACCATGACGGTCAGCGTCTTCGACCTCTTCAAGATCGGCATAGGACCGTCCAGCTCGCACACGGTCGGTCCTATGCGCGCAGCGTTCATGTTCGCTACCTCGCTGGATCAGAGCAGCCTGCTCGGGAGCGTGGCTGCCCTACGGGCCGAGTTGTTTGGCTCGCTCGGCGCGACCGGTCACGGGCACGGCAGTGTCAAGGCGGTCGTCCTCGGGCTGTCTGGTGAGGAGCCCGAGACCGTCGATCCGGCCGGCGCCGACTCGATCGTGGCCAGCGTTCGGACATCGGGCACGCTGCGGCTGCTCGGCCGCGTTCCGGTTCCGTTCGATGTCGACGAGGACGTGATCCTGCACCGGCGCAAGCGGCTCGAATTCCACTCGAATGGCATGCGCTTCGCCGCGCTGGGCGCGGCCACCGCCGAACTGTCAGCGCGAACGTACTACTCCGTCGGCGGTGGCTTCGTGCTCGGTGAGGATGAGACAGGTCGCCCGGCGATCGTGGCCGACCCGACGCCGGTGCCGTATCCGTTTACCAGCGGCGCCGAGCTGCTGGCGATTACGCGCCGGACCGGCCTAGCTGTCAGCGGCGTCATGCTCGCCGACGAGCTGGTTCGCCGCGACAATGCGGATGTGGAATCCGGCCTGCTACGGATCTGGGCGGTCATGCAAGAGTGCGTGCGCAGCGGCTGCGCTGCCGACGGTGTGCTGCCCGGCGGCCTCAAGGTCCGGCGCCGGGCCCGGGCGCTCCAGCAGAAGCTCGAGCAAAGCGGCGACCCGGCGGACCCGCTGTACGCGATGGAGTGGGTCACGCTGTCCGCGCTCGCCGTGAACGAGGAGAATGCCGCAGGCGGCCGGGTGGTAACCGCGCCGACGAACGGCGCGGCCGGGATCATCCCGGCCGTGTTGCACTACTACACCAGGTTCGTGCCGGGCGCCGACGACGCGGGCGTGATCAGGTTCCTGCTGACCGCAGGAGCTGTCGGGTCGCTGTTCAAGGAGAATGCGTCCATATCCGGGGCCGAGGTCGGCTGCCAGGGCGAAGTCGGTTCCGCTTGCTCGATGGCAGCCGCCGGGCTCGCCGAGGTGATCGGCGGCACTCCTGAGCAGGTAGAGAACGCCGCAGAGATCGGGGTCGAGCACAACCTGGGCCTGACCTGTGATCCCGTCGGCGGCCTCGTGCAGATCCCGTGCATAGAGCGAAACGCCATCGGTGCCGTGAAGGCCATCACCGCGGCGCGGATGGCGGTCCGCGGTGACGGCGAGCACAAGGTGTCGCTCGATAAGGCGATCAAGACGATGCGCGAGACCGGTGCCGACATGAAGATCAAGTATAAAGAGACGGCGCGCGGCGGGCTGGCCGTGAACGTGATCGAGTGCTAGGCGCGAGTCCGGCCGGCTCCGGGCTGCGCCGCACCCGGTGCGACACGGCGCTCACGCACGTAGGTATGCGTGATGACCCGCGCATAGCGCAGGCCGTAGGCGAAGTTGCGGCCCTTCTTGCTCTCGCCTGACATCCGCTGCCGCATGACCGTCGGCACCTCGGCGACCCGGTAGCCCTGCAGAAGGGCGCCGATCAGCAGCTCGGATGTCTGGTACTGCGGCTGAGTCTGGGTCACCGTCCCAGTCAGGTCGGCGCGCATTAGCCGCAGGCCGCTGGAGGTGTCGGTGATATGGGTGCGAGTCAGGGCGCTGATGACCCTGGCGAAGAATCTGACGCCCAGGTTCCGGAGGGCGTCGGTATTCTCCGTCTGGCCGAGCTGGCGGGAGCCGAGGACGAAATCTGCCTTGCCGCTCTGCATGAGCCTGACCATCGCGGGCAAGTCCGCCGGATCCCACTGGCCATCGCCATCGAGGGTGGCGATGTACTCCGCGCCGCCCTCGCGGGCGATTCGGTAGCCAAGCCGCAGGGCGACGCCGTGGCCGCGGTTAGCCGACAGGGTGCAGACGAGCGCCCCGTGCCGCTCGGCGACCATAGTCGTGTCGTCGGTACTCCCGTCGTCGATCACAAGGAGCGACACCGGCACGTCGGCGATCTGCTGGGGGACCTCATCGAGGACGGCGCCGATGTTGTCCGCCTCGTTGTAGGCGGCGATCACCACGACGAGAGGCTGCAGCTTCAGGTCGGGGTAAGCGGTGGAGAAGACCTCCAGCGCCGATGCGGTAATAGCAGCCGTGTCCGGCGCCTCGCGCAACCCGTGATAGGTGACGTCGGCTGGTTGCTCTCGCCCCGGCATATGCGTCGTCTCTCCCAGTCCGGCCGAACGGATGACGGTCCACAATAGCCGCGTAATTGGACCCGCCGACATCATTCATGAACCAGGCCCGCCCTGGTGGCGGGCCAGCTGACCGGCCGCACAAGATCCTAGCGGCCGTTACTGAGGCGAATGTACCCGCTGGCGACCGACGATACGGCGACCGGCGGGATCTGATGACAAATTGGTAACGACGGGGCCCGGCGGCACCGCCGGCCGCCCTCGCCCGGGCCCATAGAATGAAGGTCTGATCTGCCGCCGGGGCCCGCGGAGGGAGCCGGTAGCGGGCAGCGGATGCCCAAATCGAAGGCGCGGCGATTTCCGGTAAGCTGGGTCAGCCCCATGGCTTTGGCGGGGCCAGACGGCTGCTTTGCCGGACCTGGACTAAGCCTGGCGGGCAGGGCGGCGGAGTAGCTCAGTCAGGCAGAGCAAGCGGCTCATAATCGCTGTGTCGCCGGTTCAAGTCCGGCCTCCGCTACGGAACTGCGCGGGCGTCCGGGCCTCCTGGACTGCTGCCCAGGCGGACTTCGCAAGATTGGACGAGTAGAAAGGCGCCACGTGGCTGCGACGGACGTCAGGCCCAAGATCACCCTGGCCTGCCAGGAGTGCAAGCACCGCAACTACATCACGCGCAAGAACCGGCGCAACGACCCCGACCGGCTTGAGCTGAGCAAGTACTGCCCGTTCTGCCGTAAGCACCAGCCGCATCGCGAGACGCGCTAGCTGGGCCGCCGGCGAGTCCGGCTGTACCTCAACTGTCGGTCGCTTTCGTGATGCTGGAGTCGGATGGCCATCAACCGGGCTTACGCGGGCCGCGTGTTCCCCCCGTCGGAACCCTACGAGGTGTCCCGGGTCAAGATCGCCGAGTTCGCTACTGCCATCGGTGACCCTAACCCGATCTACCGGGACCGTGCCGCTGCCCAGGCTGCCGGGCACGCCGACGTTATCGCGCCCCCGACGTTTCCGATCGTCATCACGATGGCGGGTTCGGGCGCGGCGCTCGCCGACCCCGGCCTGGGCCTGAACTACGCCATGGTCGTCCACGGCGAGCAGCGCTTTAGCTACACACGGCCCCTGATGGCCGGCGATGTCGTCGCCGCTCAGGTCACGCTGAGTGACATCCGCGAGGTCGGCCGCAACGTCATGCTGACGACGAGCACAGATGTCACGACCTTGGCAGGTGAGCTCGTGTGCCGAGCCATGTCCACCATCGTCGAGCGCGGCGCATAGCAGGGAGCAGTAGCGTGCGCGAACATGTCACCTACGACAGCGTCGAGTCCGGGTCGCAGCTGCCGGTCGTCAGTTATCCGGTGACCAGGCTCAGCCTGGTCAAGTACTGCGGCGCCTCGGGTGACTTCAACGTGATCCACTGGAACGAGCGGATAGCTAAGTCGGTGGGTTTGCCGGACGTGATCGCGCACGGCATGTTCACAATGGCGCAAGCAGGGCGGTTCGTGACCGACTGGGCTGGTCCGGGGGCGCTCGTGACCGAATTCGGCGTCCGGTTCTCCTCGATGGTCGTCGTCCCGGACGATGAGGCGGGAGCCTCGATCGAGGTAAGCGGCCAGGTCGAAGAGAAACTGGCCGACAATCACGTAGCGATCGCGCTAACGGCAAGGTCAAGCGACACCAAGGTCCTGACCCGCGCCAGGGCGGTGGTCAGGCTGCCCTGAGCGCGTCGGCCGGCATGGTGCTCGCCGCCGTCGGCGTAGCGCTAGTCGCCACCGCCCTCGTGCACCTGCTGATGCTGGGCACGCCTCGGCCGCTGGCCTTCTTTGGCTGGATCATCGGGCTCGCGACCGTGCTGGCGGTGCTGGTGCCTTTCAGCACCACCGCGCCGCTCACGGCTAAGGTCGCGACCGGGGTGGTCGAGCTGGTGATCGGCATTGCCATCGGCATGCTCATCAGCGGCGTCGCCGCCCGTTCGGTCCGGCTGCCCGCGCCAGGCGGATACGCGACGCCGGGCGGCTACCCGGCGGGTGACGCGCTCTACGACGAGCGTCGCGGCGCCAACGACTTCAGCTGAGCGAGTACGGGAGCTTGACCAGGGTCAGGAAGAATTCGTCGATCTGCCCTATCACCCCGACGAAGTTCTCGAAATCCACCGGCTTGCTGATGAAGGCGTTGGCGTGCAGCGAGTAGCTGCGCAAGATGTCTTCCTGTGCCTGGGACGTGGTCAGCACGACAACTGGGATCGCCAGTAGCTCGCTGTCGGACTTGAGCTCGGCGAGCACCTCGAGTCCGTTGCGCCGCGGCAGATTCAGGTCAAGCAGGATGAGCCCGGGCGTCGGAACGTCGGCGTAGGTCCCGGTCTTGCGCAAGAAATGCATGGCCTGCTCGCCGTCACCGACGACATGCAGGTTATTGCGTATCTGATGGTGCTCGAAGGCTTCCCTGGTCATCAGCACGTCGCCGGGGTCGTCCTCGACTAGCAAAACGTCGACGAGTTCCAGCCCGACGCGCTCAGTCATTCGATGGCTCCCTCAGTGTCAGCGGGCGTGACGGGCAACGTGAACACGAATTTTGCCCCGTCCTGATACTCAGTGTCCAGCCAGATCCGTCCCCCATAATGCTCGACGATCTTGCGGCACATGGCCAGGCCAATGCCCGTCCCGGGATATGTGATCCGGTCGTGTAGCCGCTGGAAGATGCCAAAGATCCGGTCTGCGTACTCCGGCTCGACGCCGATGCCGTTGTCGGCGACGGAGAATCGCCAGAAGCCGTCGTCCTGGCGCTCCACGGAGATCTGAATGACGGGCGGGCGGTCGCTGCGGAACTTGATCGCATTGCTGAGCAGGTTCTGGAAAAGGGAGGTCAGCAGTGATGGCTCGGCGCGGACCGACGGAAGGTCAGCCGATTCGACAACAACCCCGGCTTTGCGGATCTCACTGTTCAGGGTGACTCTGGCCTCGGACAGGGCGCTGGAGCAGGACACGAGGACGGCGTCGCGATCCAGCCGCCCGACCCGGCTGAGCGCCAGCAGGTCGTCAATGAGCGCCTGCATCCGCTTGGCGCCGTCGACTGCGTAATCGATGTACTGGTTTGCCCTGGCGTCGAGCTGGCCGCTGTAGCGCCGCTGCAAGAGCTGGCAGAAGCTGGCGACCTTGCGCAGCGGCTCCTGAAGGTCATGCGATGCCACGTACGCAAACTGCTCGAGCTCGGCGTTCGACCGCTCTAGGTCCCGGGCCCGGGTCTCCATCGCGGCCAGCTCCCGCAGGATGCGCTGGCGCATCAGGTTGACAGCGACAGCAAGGGTGTGGACTTCACGGGGTCCGCTGGCGTCGACCTCATGGTCGAAATCGCCGGCCGCCACGCGGCGGGCGTCGCCGGCCAGTCTGGTCAGCGGCGCGATTGCCGCGGCTCGCAGACTGACGCCTAGCGCGATCATGACGAGCAGCAGGGCCACTGCGCCGGCGATCTCGATGGCATCCAGAGTCGACGCCGACGACTGGAGCGCGGCCTCGGCGACCTTGCGCTTTCCGGCGAGAGCCCGCTGAAAAGCGGCAAGCGGAGCGCGCACCCCGTCGAACCGGGCCTTGCCGACGGCGACGTTGGCGCCAGGCAACGGCTTGCCAGTTGCTGCCACTGTGCCGATGGCCGGCTCGGCGTACCCGGCTCGCCAGGCGGCGATCCGGGTGAGCGCGCTCGACAGATCCCGCTGAACGCCCGGCATACCGGCCGTCAGCGGCCGCAGCGCCGCGACCTGCTGCTCCTGCTCGGCAATACCCATGGTGTACGGCTCAAGGAACGGCCGCTGCCCGCTGATCAGGTATCCGCGGAGGCCGGTTTCCTGGTTGAGCATGGCCGCGTAGAGCTGGGAGCCGTGCAGGGCGGCCGGGTCTATCTTGTTCACTACCTGATCACGGCCCGCGCTGAGCTTGCTGAGCGTAACGGCGCCGATCGCGATGGCGGCGACTAGCACGAGGCCAACCACCAGCATTGCGGCCCCGATGATCCGGCCGAGCGGCCAGCGGCTGGCCGGGTCCTCGACAATCATCCGGCCAAGCGAAAGCGGCGGCCGCCCACGCGACCCGGGCCGCGGCGTGACCCGCACGCCGGTCATGGTCACGGACCTGCTGGCGTGCAGCTAAGAGCCAGTACCGCCAGGTCGTCGTCAAGATCGCCGCCATTAAGCTCGCGGGCCATGGTGATGACGGCGTCGATCAGTTTCTCATTGGTGAACCGGTCGGGCGGGCCCGTGGTCCCGGCCTGAGCGCGCTCTTTCTCGATGAGCCGGATTAGCCCGTCGCTCCCGAGCCGGTCGGCGCCGCTGCCGGTCTTGCCCTCAATCAGGCCGTCCGTGTACATCAGCACCGACCAGCTTGATCCGAGATCCACCTCAGCGCTCGGCCACTCCGTTGCGTGCGCGATGCCAGGCGGCAGGCTGACCGGCGCCGCGAGCTCGCGGACCGCGTCCGCAGTGAAAAGGAGCGGCTGAGGGTGCCCGGCCAGGCGGAGGTGCCCGGTAGTGCGGTCTGGCGCGACCGACAGCATGCAGATAGTGGCGAACAGCCGGTCGTGCTGCCGCTCGTGCTCGAGGACCTGCTGGAGCGCGGACAACGTCTCGCAAACTGGTCGGCCAGCCAGGATCATGGTCCGCCAGGCCACTCGCAGGCAGACGCCGAGCGCGGCTTCGTCGGGTCCGCGCCCGCATACATCGCCAACCATCGCATGCACCCAGCCATCGGGGGCCTCCACGACGTCGTAGAAGTCCCCGCCGAGGAGCATCTGCTGGCCGCCGGAGCGGTATCGTGCGGCTACCTGCAGGCGACGATCCGTGAGCACCGGTGAGGGGAGCAGGCCTCGTTCGAGCCGGGCATTCTCGGCCGCGTACAGTTGCGCCTCCCGCAGCTGCCGCTGCGTCTCCTCGGCGCGCTGGCGTTCAACGGCGTATCGCACTACCCGTTGCAGCAGGAATCCGTCAACCTGGCCCTTGACGAGATAATCCTGCGCGCCCGCGGCGACGGCCTCCTCGCCCATGTGCTCGTCAGCCAGACCGGTCAGCACGACGACAGCCAGATTTGGCCACGTCTGCTGTAGCTGGCGGACTCCTTGAAGTCCGCGCGAGTCCGGCAGGTCGAGATCCAGCAGTACGCACCCGGCGCTCGGGGCTGTGCGGCTCGCCTCGGCCAGGTTGCGCGCCCTGCTCATCACGAACGGCTCCCCCGCGTCAAGCAGCAGCTCCTCGACGAGTAGCGCGTCACCGTCGTCGTCCTCGATGAGCAGAACGCGAAGGCGCTCGGGCGCCACGTATTCGGGCAGTACCGCGTCCGCCGGCCCGCCTGAACTGACGCTTTCCGCAACCATCTCGACCCGCTCATTCTCTTCAGCACCTCGTGCCCCAGCCCGGAGCTGAGCGTGAGTCAGCATAAGGCTGATTGCCGCCCACATTGCGGCTCACTGTTTAAAGTACTCATGCAGGCCTGGTTGTCCGACCGTATCGTCTCGGTTGGCGGCCGCCGCTATCTGCGCGGCGATGAGATCTGGCCGGCCAGATCTTCGCGCCACTACCATCAGCCATGGCATCTATCCCTGAGCGCGACCGGTAGGACTGCATGGCCGAGCCAGCTTCCCCCGCTCAGTGACTTCCGGGTCCGGACTGCCGGCAGGTTCGCGGTCGTGACGACGCCAGACGAGATTGATGTCTCGAACGCCCCGCGCTTCCGCACCGCCCTACTAAAAGCCGGTGACCACGGATTGCCCGTCATCGTCGTGGACATGGCGGGCACCGAGTTCTGCGATTCGACGGGTCTGAACGTTCTCGTGCGGGCCGGTCAGCAGGCCGAGCAGACGGGCCGCGAGGTCCGTCTTGTTGTGGGTGGGACTGCGCTCCGGCGGATACTGGCCGTCACCGGGGTCGCAACGATGTTCAGGCTCTATGACAGCCTCGGCGAGGCGCTGGAAGGGAAGTAGCCGCACCATACCGGCTGACCCATCAGCGGCCCGTCGCGGTAGCTCAAGGCGCCGGGGACGAGGTGACCGGCGACGGTCTCGCCGCCGGAGTGGAACTCGCGCCCGAGGGTGAAGTCGCAGCGGGGGAAGTCCGCCGGGTGTGCTGACGCACCGGTGACGACTGATGACTGGCCGGAGCCACCAGGTTCGGCGTCTGGACCGGATGCTTGCTGGGCGTCAGCAGCAGAGCGACAGCAGCCACGATCACTGCACCGACGGTGACGACTCCGCCAGCGGCCGCGCCCCCGACGACAGCACGGCGGTCCGCCGTTCGCCTCCACTCCGACGTCCGCCACTCGCGGCATGTCTGCGGGCAGCGCTGCTCGTTGGGCCGCCCAGCTGTTTACTGGTGCGGCGGCCAGGCCGAGCGTCGGGAACAGCAGGAGGCCCGCCAGTAGCGGGCCTGCGAGCTCCGTCACCTTCGTGAGCGAACAGCCGATACCAATGATGCCTAGAAGCGCAAGCGCCGACTCCGCCGCCCGGTCAGCGGTCAGAGTTCGTCGGCGGCGGTGCCAGCCAACGGGGCCTCAGGAATCGTCGCCACGTCGCGCGGGCGCGCTCTGGCGGCCTTCCTGGCATCGATCCAGGAGTCGACGAGCGCCCACTGGACCCGAAGCCAGCCACGCCGGCCGTCCTCGGTACTGGGCAGGCTTCGGGCTGACTGGAACCACCAGCGAACGATCATCGGTCGCCCCGTCACCGGCAGCGCGCGCCAGATCAGAGCAGGGCCGACGAGATCTTCGAGGCCAGTATGCGCGACGACCGCGATGGTCAGATCTGGACGACCCGAGATGCACGCGAGCATGCCGGTCGGCTGAGGCGGCAGGACGTTGCGGTTCTCGGCCGCGTCCGCGGCGGCCTGTCGGCGGCCGGCATGCAGCAGCCGCGCGATGGCGCGGCTGTGCCGTCCGGGGGTCCAGTTGCCGCCCTCCGGAAACAACAGGATCGCATCGTCGGCGCGCATGGTCCGGGCCAGTACGGCGAGGCGTTCAGGCGCGTTCCGTCGGTCGCTGCGGCCGATGAAGCAGGACGGCAGCCGCCCGAGCAGCACGTCGAGCCCAGGGTCCCAGCGCAACGTCTCTTTCAGCACGATGGCGGGCCGACGCCGGTACCGCGAAATCAGGAGATGCACCAGGGCGAACGAGTCGCCCGGCCCGCCATGCCGGGCGAGCAGCAGAAGCGGCCTGCCGACTGTGAGGTGGCTGTCGGGCGGCTCCTGGACCTCCACCTGGAAGCCAAGCAGTGGTCTGGCCGCGGCGATTAGCAATGCCAGCGCCCGTCCGAGCAGCATCATGTGCACGGCTGACCAGCGGCCCTGATCGCGGCGGCCGGCGAGGGGATAGCGCAGCCAGCAAGCGGCGCAGCACAGGACGAGGCTCGCGTTGACGGTCAGGTACAACGCCCCAAAGAGGCACAGCCTCGGCAGCCGTCGCCGACGGCTCAGCGGCGCGACGAGCGCGGCTGTCGCCGCGAGCGCGGTGAGGAGAAGAGCGAGACCCACCGCGAGCGGCACCCAGACCGGGTCAAGAACAGCCCGCCGGATTATCGCTGGCGGCAGGTTCATGCTGAGTCTTCCTGGTTGGACAGGTACTCCACGGCTGCGTCGTACCCGCGCTGCATGCGGGCTGCTGCCGCCCTGGCGTTCCGGTAGCGCATTGACACGAGCGGCATCTTTTCCTCGCCGCTCGGTAGCACGTGCACGCGCACATCTTGCGGTAGGCCAGCCATCTCCTCAACGAACCGGTGCCGCCTGGCGACCTCGAAGGAAATCAGGCAGACGTCCCACAGCGAGCGCGGCGCCGTAAGCGGCTGCTCAATGCGGCCGACGTGCAGAACGTAGATCTCGGTTGCGCCGAGGGCCAGCGCGCGCCCCACCGGGATCGAGTGCACAAGCCCGCCGTCGAGGAAATGCTCGCCCTCGAGGACCACTGGCGGCAGCAGTCCGGGCACGGCACACGACGCCATGACGGCGTCGATCAGGTCGCCCGAACTGAACCAGTGCGCTACAGACCGCTCAATGCTGGCCGCTACGCACTGGAACGGGATCATCAAATCCTCGAACGTGGCTGGCAGGTGGCTGGTCAGCAGCGTGCGCAGCGGCGCCGGTGAGTAGAGATGAGTTCGGTACCGCGCGAGGGTGCTGGCCCGTGCGAGCACGTTCTCACTGAACATGCCGGTCTGGCCCAGCGAGGTCCACAGGTCAGCGAGGATGTCGACGCCGGCGGACGAGGGGTTAGCCGCGATGGCCGCGCCGTTCAGGGCGCCGACACTAGTCCCGATTACCATGTCGGGCTGGAAGCCAGACTCGAGGAGGGCCCGAAGCATGCCCACCTGCGTGGCACCGAATATGCCGCCGCCGCCTAGAACTATTGCCGAGCGTCCACCGGGCGGCGTACAACCGGCCGGCGCCACGTCAGCCAGCATGGTCCTCTCCATAGCGGTCCGCTTGTGAAGGGTTCCCATCGCGGCCACGGGTAAACCGCCGCGCAGCGGGCGCCTTGTGACCCGCGCTATGGGCCAGGCGCTGCACCGGCCCGCAGCACGAGCATCGTCAGGTCGTCGTGCAGCACGCTCGCGGTGAAGTCGAGTACGACCTTCTGCATATCCGAGACGATGTCGGCCGCCGGACGCCCGGCGAGCTGGGCGAGGCTGTCTGTGAGGCGATCTTCCAGGTAGTTCGCCTGCGGGCTGCGTGCGTCCGCGAGACCGTCTGTGTAGTAGAAGAGCACGTCCCCATCGGACAGCTCAAGCTCGGTGGTAGCGGGCTCCGGGTCCGGGAAGATGCCGAGCGGCACGCCGCCCCCTGGCACCTGCTCGGTCCGGCCGTCAGGCCTGATGAGCACCGGGGCTGGATGCCCTGCGTTAGCCAGCACGATGTGCAGAGTGCCGTCTCGCCAGCTCAGATGCGCTGCGCTCGCCGTCACGAACCGGCCACCGAACTCCTCGGCGAGCATGATCTCGTTGGCGCCGCGCAGCACGTCCGCGGGATCGGCAGTCGAATGCGCCAGCACCCTGATTGCATGGCGCGCCGCCGCCGTCGCGGCCGCGGCGTCCTCGCCCTTGCCGCACACGTCACCGATGGCGACTCCCCAGCCGCCAGGCGTGGGGTAGACGTCATAAAAATCGCCGCCCACCTCGCGGCCGCGAGTCGGCGCCAGATGCGCGGATGCCATCTCAACCCCCGGCACTGCCTTGAGGACCGGGGGGAGGAGGCTGGCGCGGAGTGCGTCGGCTGTCTCGGTTCGCTGCCGGAGCACGCGCCGCGCCGCGATGGCCAGGCCGAGAAGCGCGCCGACCTCCTCGACGAGCGCCGCCTCGGCCATGCCGAACTGGCCATCGTCAGCACGCCTGATCAGCGTCAGGACTCCGAACTGGCGCGACTGGTCAGAAATGGGGACCGCCAGCACTGAGGCGCCGCCGAGCATTGCCAGTAGCGGCGGGGCATTCTCCGGGCGGCCGAGCGAAACGTCGTCATCGAGGTGCGTACTGAGCAGGGTCTGGGAGGACTCGTAGACCTGATGGGGGACCGAACCAGGGCCTGGCTCGACGGCGGCCAGGGCCTGGGTCAAGCCGGCCAGGGCTGGATCGTCCGGCCCGGCGACGTAGTGGCGACGCAGCTGACCACGGCGCCGGATGTCGACCATTGCCCACGTCGCGAGTGCACTGGTCAGCAATCTGGCAGCGCGCTGCAGCAAGACCGACTCACTGACCGTGCTGCCCGCCAGGAGCAGCCGCGCGGCCGCCGCGAGCAAGTCGAGTCGTCGCGCTGCGCTCACGACCGCGTCACCATCGTCGGCTTCGGCGGGCGGGCCGTCGAAGGTTGCGGCAGTCAGCTGTGACGAGCGAGCAGGCACCGCGCTCTCCGAGCTGACGGTCACGAGCAGCCGATCAGCGTCGCCGCGCACCATGAGCGGGCGTATGTCGATTTCGCACTTGACCAGGCCCGCGGCCGCCAGCATGCCGCCGCGGAGCCGGGTAACGGCGCCGCTTCGAGCCGCGGCCGCAAGCTGCGAACGCAGGGCCGCCCTGATGCGCGGCTCGATCAGTGCTGTCAGTGACTTGCCGGTCGAGTATCCGGGGCCGACGCCGAGCAACTCGCAGGCAGCCTGGTTGGCCCGCAGCACGGTGCCATCATGATCGACAACGTAGAGCGGTACCGGCGTTCCGCTGAATACCGCGTGCAGCAGCCGCCTGTCTGAATGCAGGCCGCTGAGGGCCCGCCCGTCGTCGCCCGTCGCCGTCGTATTGCCAGTCACGTCGTCTAGCGCGGCGATCGCGCCGTCTAGCTCGGCTAGGGCCGCGTCGAGCAGAACCTGAGACTCCGCCTTCGGCAGCGCAGCGGCCTGCCGCAGCGCCGCGGCGCGTGACCTGAGTCCGTCCAGGTCGGCGGGCGGCCGCGTTAGGTTAGGCGGCACCGGCTCGCGCGGCGCTTGGTTGTCTCTGGTCATCGTGGTGCCAGCCTAGTGCGGCATTCGGCGGAGCTCGGCTAGCTGGCTGGCACCGTCGCGGGCGCGACCAGACCGGCCGCTGTGGGCGTCGACGATTCGCCTTGCGACCTCCGTGGCCCGGATGTTGGTGCGCTGCGACACCTCGCGCATCCGCTTGAGCGCCTCGTCTGCGCTACACCCGAGGGCATGCATCAAGATTCCCTTGGCCTGGTCCACGACCGCTCGCGAACTCGCCGCGTCGCGTAGCTGGCCGGCGACCCGTCGCGTGTCGCCGTAATCGGCGACCGCGCCAACGAGCGCGCCGCCGTAAGCCACGAGCAACTCGGCGAGCTGAAGCCGATCCGGGTGCAGCGCGTGCGGCCGCACGCCAACGAGGGTGAGTGCGACCACCATCTGGCCCGGGTAGCTGAGGGAGGCGCTGCTGCGGACGCCCATCCGGAGCGCGGCCGCGGTGAATTCGGGCCAGCGCGTCTCCGTGAGAGTGTCTCCGCAAATCACGGTCTCGCCACTAGCCACTGCGTCGATGAGCGGCCCGCGCTCGGCGGTGATCTGCACGGCGACGAGCCGGGACGGTTCTGGATGGCTGGCCGCCTGCGTGGTGAGCTCGCCGCCACGCCACACTGTGACGTTCGCGGCGGCGCAGCCGGCGACCTGGCTGGCGGCAAGGGAGGTCAGCTGGCTCAGCGACCTCTCCTCGGTCGCCGCCGCCAAGCTCAGCAACGCAGCCGCGCGATCGGCGAGATCGGAACTCGGCACCCTGCTACCTTCCGCTATGTGGAAGGCGGACTGGCCGCCTTCGCCTGGGCGTCGAGCGCATCGGCAACGGTGTCATGCAGCGTCAGCCTGTCCGCCAGGCCCGTGATCCAGAGGGTCTTGGTGTACCGGTACCTGGCCCCGGCCAATGCGAGCATCCCGCCAGTCGCCTCAAGCTTCTTCCAGTGGCCGATGATGACCGCAAGTGCGCTGGTGTCAAGGAAGTCGACGTCGGCGAGGTCGATTATCACTCGCCGGTGAGTGCTCTGAGCGCGGGTGAGGATGTTGTCAAGTCCTGGACTCGTCACGATGTCTAGGTCGCCATGGATCGTGATGACGACGCTGTCACCGTGAGTCTCGGCGGAGAGCCCGGCTTCTTCCACGCGCACCCCCGGATCCTGATCCGCACATTGACCGTATACCTGCCCATAGTAGAAGCGCAGGCCCACCAAGCCGGTTGCATATACCGTAATCCGGCGGGAAGGTATCGGGCCGGCGCGATTGAGCGAGCTGGCGCGGCGGAGATTGACGGGCAGCAGCCCGAGCGGCGCCTGCATGTACCCGATCACGTTGCCTGCGGTGGCAGGTGGCTGGGCGACGCGTGGGGGTTTGGGAGTGAGTGACCAGGTGGCGGATGGCCGACTCCGCCACGCGGCCTGGCTTTATCGCGCTCCCGACGAGTATCTCGCCGGCCTGAGAGAGTTCGTCCGGGATAGCCTTGCCGGCCGCGAGCCGGTGTTCGTCGTAGTTCCCGCGTCGCAGGTCCCGCCTGGCTGGCTGCCGGGCGGGCCGGACGTCGCAACCGCCGATATGCGGGAACTTGGTGCCAACCCGGCGCGCCTGATAACGGCAATCCGTGCTTTCGCCGATCGGTATCCAGGCCGGCGGGTGCGGTACGTGGGTGAGCCGGCGTGGGCCGGCCGGACTGTCGCCGAACTTGGCGAAATCGCCAGGTACGAGGCGCTGCAGAACCGGGCTTTCGCCGGCGCCGACATCACCATGCTGTGCCCGTACAACGCTGCCGAGCTGTCCGCCGCCGTCATCGCCGACGCTTGCGCCACCCATCCGACGTTGCACAGCAGCGGGACTGAGCGCGCTAACAATGATTTCCGAGGCCCCGCGGTCTGGCCCGACAGCCTGAGCAGGCCGCTGCTGGCGCCCGAAACCGCCCGGGCGCTCTCCTATGACGGTGACCTGCGGCCGGTCCGGGCGCTCGTGGCCGCCGTTACCGGTCAGGCTGGGCTGTCACCTGGCCGGGGCACCGATCTGGTCATAGCGGCGAGCGAGGTAGCGGCGAATACGCTCCGGCACACCACCGGAGGAGGGGTCGTACGTCTGTGGGCCACCGACGCCGAGGTGCTGTGCCAGCTTGAGGACACCGGCCACATCACCGACCCGCTGGCTGGGCACTGGCGCCCTGCTGGTGACCTGGCCGGCGGTCAGGGGCTGTGGCTGGTCAACCAGGTCTGTGACCTCGCGGAGATTCGGTCGACTGAGCTCGGCACGACCATCCGCCTGCACATGTACAGGCGCTAGCGGGCGCATTCGCCTGCCTATACGGCGTTTGCGCGGCGCCGCCAGAGTAGCTGGTTGCGACGGACTGGGCTGGCAGCCACCGGCTGGCTGCGGCCAGTCGGGACATCAGCGGTCAGCTGCGCATGCTCGCCTCTGGTGCCTGCAGGTGGGGACTGCCGGCGCGCTGGTCGGCAAGTAGCGGCCGGCGATGCGCTATCGCTCGGCGGCTCGGACAGCCGCTGACTCGCCGAAGAGATCAGAGAACAGTTCGCGGTAGTGAATGAGTGCTTGCCGAAGGTCATCGATCGTGGCCGCGCCCGCCGCCGATGCCGTGGTGATCTGCTGGGCCGCGCGGAAGTGGCTGACGGTGTCGGCATGGTCCGCGGACAGGTCAATCCTGACCTGGCCGGTGTCGTCGGTAAGGTACCCGCGCTCGGTCAAGACGGTCACGACGAGTTCGTACGCGCGTGCCGCGGCGGTCTGGGGCGCGGCGGCGTACTGCGCCTGAATTGCCGCCCAGTCAGCGCCGTACTTCCGCCTAGCTCGTTCTGCTGTGACGGCCTGGTCTTTCGCTGCGCCGAACTGCTCGTCGAGGCGCCGGCGTCGCGCGGCGGCCGCAGCCGCGAGCCCGGCCGGGCTGACGAACGCTGCCACGATGAGGACGGCGATGATTCCGGTGGACATGGGACCTCCTGAGGTCGGTCCCGTCCGGCTCCCCGCATGCCGCTTCTTCAAACAACTGCGGCCCGGCCGCTGGACTGCCCGTTGCGGTCAGACGCGCAGTACGGCGAATGATGCAGGCGGCATGCCGATTGCATCGTCTGTCACGGTCACGCCGGCTGAGGAGCTCACGAGCACGCGCGCGCCCCTCGCGCCGAGCGGCAGCCACTGGATGCCTGGGCCGATGTTGGCCGCGATCCGCAGCCGGCCTCGGCTGATCAGGAGCCACGGCACCGCCTCGTTCCAGCTCGTCTCAGTCCGGCTGAGGTCAGGATCCGCAAGGTCTGGCTGCTCCCGCCGCAGTGCGATGAGCGCTCGCTACCAGCCGAGCACCTCCGGGAGCTCAGCTGCCCAGCCGTGTCCGGTGAACTCGGCCCGTCGCCCGGCGGACACGGCCTCCGCGAGCTCGGCATCTCGGTGATCGGTGAAGAACTGCCACGGGCTCACCGCGCCCCATTCCCCTCCCATGGGAGCATCGGCGTGAACGGCGCTGTAATAACGAGGCCCGCGCACACCTTCAGCAGGTCGACGGACAAGCTGGCGGCGATCCGGTCGCCGGACGGTTGCCGACCTGGTCGTGATTCTGAAGGCAGCCGACGAACCGGTGGGCAGACATGCGGAGGACGTCCACCGGTCGGCCGTGCGACCGGCCGCGGAACGACGACCATATCCCGTCGTGAAAGTAGGCCCGCGTCAACGTCTTGGCCACGGCGGCCATCGAGCCGAAGTCACGGTAGTAGCCCTGACGCTCCCCGGTGATGGCCGCGTGCACGCTGTGATGAAAGTCGTCGTTCCAGTGCGCGTCCAGGCTGTAGCCGCCAGCCTCGCGCGCGGTCACCAGTCGGGGATCGTTCGTGTCTGACTCCGCGATGAGTACAAGATCTCGGTTCAGCCTTGCGGCTAGCGCCCGAACGTCGGCGGCGAGTTGCTCCAGTAAGTGCACGGCCCCGCCGTCGGCGAACGCGTGCACAGCGTCCAGGCTCAAGCCGTCCGCGTGGTAATCGCGCAGCCACATGAGCGCGTTCGAGATGATGAACGCGCGGACCTCGTCTGTGCCGGGCTGGTCGAGGTTGACCGCCGGACCCCACGGCGTGACGTGCGCATCGGTGAAGTACGGGCCGAAGTCGGCGAGCCGGTTACCGGGACCGACATGGTTGTAGACGACGTCGAGCAGTACCGCGAGCCCGCGAGCGTGGCACGCGTCGACGATGCGTTTGAGCCCGTCGGGGCCGCCCAGAGCCCGACACCGTCATAACCCCAGCCGCGCCGGCCTGGGAACGAGGCCACCGGCAACAGCTCAATCGCAGTTACGCCGAGGTCAACGAGATGGTCGAGCCGCCCGATCGCTGCATCAAAAGTGCCGTCAGCAGTGAAGGTGCCGGTGTGGAGCTCGTAGACGACCGCGCCCGGCAGCGGCCTGCCGTCGACCTCGGCCGCTACCCGGCTCGCGCTCGGCGCCCAGACGGCAAAGCTCCTCACTCGGCGCTCGCCCCTCGTGACTCAGGGCTGTCGGTGCGCACGAGGAGGGCTACTGGCAGTCGCGCCAGCAAGTGGTCGAGCCGGAGCCAGCAGCCGCCTGCCGGCGACCGGTCTGCCAGGGTTACCGTGTGCTCGGCACCCGTCAGGATGTCGCGCCAGCGGCCCGGCGCCAGCGGCAACGCCGTATCCCGCCAGCCACCCGCCCGGCGCAGGCCGCCTGGCAGTCTGGTCGCCACCGTTATCGCACGGCCAGACCGGCAGAACGCCAGCACGTGCTTGCCCGCTGCCCCGGTACCTCGGACGGGCAGGTAATCGCCGGCGAACCAGGCGGGATGCGCGCGCCGTAGCCGCAAGGCGCGGGAGGTCACGAGCAGCTTTGCCGCGTCCAGATCGTGGTCAGCCGCGGCGGCTGCCGCGTCGTCGCTGCCAGCTAGGGCTCTGGGCGTTCGCGCTCCGTGGTCGCTATCCAGGGCCGCGAGCATGGCGTGCCGCCGTCCGAAGTCGACTGGCCTGCGGTTGTCGGGGTCGACGAGCGCCAGCCCGGCGACCTCGCAGCCCTGGTAGACGTCTGGCACCCCCGGCATCGTCAGCTGCACAAGCTTCGCGCCAAGGCTGTTCGCGCGGGCGGCGGCGCTTATGGACGCGACGAGATCGGCGATCCGCCTGGAGATCTCGGCATCGGCTAGCGCTAGTTTGGCGAAGCCGATGGCGGCGGCCTCGTAGCGCGCGTCTGGGTCGACCCACGAGGTGGTCAGCTTTGCTTCCCGCATTGCCTTACGCAAGTACGGGCCCAGCCTTTCGCTGTCAATGGGCCAGGCGCCGACCAGCGTCTGCCACATGAGGTACTCGGTCGGCGGGTCCGGCGCCGTCGCACGGCCGAGTGCGCCCGTGCTGAGGGATGCCGTGCTGAGGGATGCCGTACTGAGGGATGCCGTGCTCAGGTCAACCACTCGATCGTGCCAGCCCTCCATCTCGCGCCCGAAAAGCGCTGGGGCCTCGGCCAGTGCAGCGAGCCGCATCCGGACGTCCTCCTGGCGCTTGGTGTCGTGGGTGGAAAGCGTCGTCATCGTGGCCGGCCAGGCCTCACTCAGCCGCAGCGCAAGCGCGTGGAAGTCATCGGCACTGGCGGCAGCCAGATCAGGATCGGAGCCGACCTCGTTGGCCGACAAGAGGCACGTCCAGCGGTATGTCGCCGTGTCCTCTACGCCTTTCGCCTGCACCGCGGCACAGGTCTGCTGGAACCGCACGATGAGCTCGTCCCTGATGACACGCCGGCCTGCCGCGACGCCACGTCCGAGCAGCAGGGCAGTGACGGTGTCGGCCCCGCGCGCCAGATGGCGAGGCAGGCGGCGCCGCGCTGCCGCCGCAGCCGCCGCCAGGTCGGCGGCGCTCCGATCGGGCGGGCGCTCGCCGGGGACCACGTAGGCCCGGTAGCCATCGAACGCGCCGAGCAGCTCCGTCATGATCACCCGCAAGTCAGCAGCGGACAGGATGCTCAGCCCCGGCTCCTCGAGCCGCTCAAGCAGGCGCACGAGCCTTCCGACCTCCGCGGCCAGGCTCTGGCCGGCGATCTCGCGCTTAGCCGCGCGCGCGACGGTCGCGAAGTCCGGCGGACCGCCGGCGAACTGGATGTACTGCTCGCGAAGTCGGTCAGCGCCGACCGGATCAGTGAGCATGGCGCCGACAGCAGCCAGCGAGTCATATCCGGTCGTGCCCGCGCACGGCCAGTCGGACGGTAGCTCCTCGCCCGCGGCGAGGATCTTTTCCACGGCGACCCAGCGGCCGCCCGCTGCGGTTGCCAGCTGACGCAGGTAGCCACGCGGGTCAGCGAGGCCATCCGGGTGGTCGACGCGCAGACCGTCGATGAGGCCTTCGGCGATCAGGCCGAGCAGCAGGCCGTGGGTGGCGGCGAACACGTCAGGTTCCTCGACCCTGAGCGCGATGAGGGAGCTTATGTCGAAGAACCGGCGCCAGTTCAGGCTCGCTGCAGCGGTACGCCAGCTCTCCAGCTGGTAGTGCTGCGCGGCTACCAAGTCAGGCATCGGCATGCGCTCGGTGCCTGACCGCAGCGGCAGTACGTGGCCGTCATATAGCAGGACCGGCACGTCCGCGATGTCCGCGTCGATCGCGCCGGGCAGCTCGGCAAGGCGGCAGATCTTGAAGTCGTCGAGGCAGAACCGAGGTGGCCTGGCCAGGATCGGCAGCAGCATCCGCCCGCCGAGCGCCGCCCAGTCGATATCGAACCAGTGCGCGTACGACGACCGCTGGCCGTCTGCCAGCACCGACCACAGCGCCCGGTTGAGGTACTCCGGCGCCGGGACGGCCATGTGGTTCGGCACGACGTCAACTACTACGCCGAGGCCGTGACTGGCCAGGCGCTTGACGAGGTAGCGAAAGCCGTCTTCGCCGCCGAGGCCGGCCGAGATACGCGAATGATCGACCACGTCGTAGCCGTGTCGCGAACCAGGGGCGGCCTGAAGTATCGGCGACAGGTAAGCGTGCGTGACGCCCAGGCTCGCCAGGTAGCCGGCGAGGTCGGCGGCCTCGGCAAAGCCGAACTCGGCGTGCAACTGGAGGCGGTAGGTCGCCCCGGGCGTCGGCCGGCGTGCCGGACCGGCCGCGTCAGGCACGGCGCAGCAACCGAGCCGACCGGCTGACCACCGTGAGCGTGTCGCCCGGCTTTACCGATACAGCCTCGCCCGGTGACGGCCGCGGGTTGGCAGTGTCGATTTCGCTGAGCCACTGCTCGCCAAACTCAGCTGCCGGGACAGTGAAGTCCAGGTCGTGTTCGGCCGCGTTGAACATCAGCAGGAACGGTTCGTCAGTGATTCGCTGGCCACGTGGGTCGGGCTCGGTGATCGCCTCGCCGTTCAGGAAGACAGTCAGTGACTTGGCAAAGCCGGCCGCCCAGTCGCTGTCGGTCATCTCATCACCGGCCGGCGTGAGCCAGCGGATGTCCCCGAGATGATCGGGCCGGCCACGGCCGGCTTCGCCGGTAAAGAACCGGCGCCGCCTGAACACTGGGTGATCGGCGCGCAACCGGATCAGCGCGCGGAGAAAGGATTGCTCGGACGGCCCCGTTCCCTTTCTATTGGGGTCGTTCCCGGTTCCGGACTCGGCTGGCCAGTGCACCCAGGACAACTCGTTGTCCTGGCAGTAACCGTTGTTGTTGCCTGCCTGCGTGCGGCCGAACTCGTCGCCGCTGAGCAGCATCGGGACACCTTGCGACAGCAGCAGCGTGGCGAGGAAGTTGCGCTGCTGACGGGCGCGCAGGGCCAGCACCCCGGGGTCGCTCGTCGGCCCTTCTGCCCCGGAGTTCCAGGAGCGGTTGTCGTCGGTGCCGTCGCGGTTGCCTTCGCCGTTGGCGTCGTTTCGCTTGTGGTCATAACTCACGAGGTCGGCCAGGGTGAAGCCGTCGTGGCAGGTCACGAAGTTGACGGACGCGATCGGGTGCCGGTTGTCGCTGGCATACAAGTCCGCGGAGCCGGTCAGGCGGGACGCGAACTCCGGGAGCGAAGCCGGCTCGCCGCGCCAGAAGTCGCGGACGGCGTCCCGGTACTTGCCGTTCCACTCGGTCCACAGTGGCGGAAAGTTGCCTACCTGGTAGCCGCCGGCACCGACGTCCCATGGCTCGGCAATGAGCTTGGCCTGCGATACCACCGGGTCTTGCTGAACCAGGTCGAAGAACGCGGACAGCCGATCCACTTCGTGGAACTGCCGGGCCAGCGCGGACGCCAGGTCGAAGCGGAATCCGTCGACGTGCATCTCAAGCACCCAGTAGCGCAGGGAGTCCATGATGAGCTGAAGTACATGCGGACTGCTCATCAGCAGGCTGTTGCCGGTGCCCGTGGTGTCGAAGTAGTGGCTTCGGTCGGGTCCCTCAGTCAGCCGGTAGTAGTTGGCGTTATCGATGCCGCGGAAAGACAGCGTTGGGCCCAGGTGGTTGCCTTCGGCAGTGTGGTTGTAGACGACGTCGAGTATGACTTCGAGGCCAGCGGCATGCAGCGCGCGGACCATCGACTTGAACTCTGGGACCTGCTCGCCGAGCTGGCCCGCCGACGAGTAGGAGTTGTGCGGCGCAAAGAAGCCGATGGTGTTGTAGCCCCAGTAGTTGGAGAGGCCGCGTTCGACCAGAAAGCCGTCGCCGACGAACTGGTGCACAGGCATGAGTTCCACCGCGGTGACGCCGAGGTTGAGCAGATGCTCGATGATGGCTGGATTGGCCAGGCCCGCGTACGTGCCGCGCTGCTCCGGCGGAACCGCCGGGTGCAGCCTGGTGAGGCCGCGCACGTGCGTTTCGTAGATCACGCTCTGGTGATACGGAGTCCGCGGCTGGCGGTCGTTGCCCCAGTCGAAGTACGGGTTCGCGACCACGCACCGCGGCACGAACGGCGCGGAGTCGCTGTGGTCAGGCTCGTCGTCGTGGCCGAACCGGTAGCCGAATACCGGCTGGCCCCATTGGACATGGCCTGAGATCGCCTTGGCGTACGGATCAAGCAAGAGCTTGGCCGGATTGCAGCGCTGCCCGGCGGCCGGGTGGTAGTCGCCATGCACGCGGAAGCCGTAGCGCCGGCCGGGCCCGACGCCGTGCAGGTAGCCGTGCCAGATGTACCCGTCGACCTCGGTTAGGGCGATTCGTTCCTCGCCGTCCTGGCCCGCCGGCCCTTCGAACAGGCAGAGCTCGACCTGGTCGGCGGCCTCGGAGTAGAGGGCGAAGTTCGTACCCACGCCGTCGTAGGTCGCGCCGAGCGGGTAGCTGACCCCTGGCCATGCCGCCATGCCTGTCATGAGCTCCTCACTACGACGCCTCCGCGCTCAGCCGACACCGGTGCGTGCTTAATACAAGCCTTGCACCTGCCGGATCCGCGTCTGCAGCTTCCCGGCCGGGCGGGGGACAAACGAGTGATCCGCCGCCTAACGCTGGGCGTCGGGCGGCGTTCCGTCGCCGTCGGGCGACTGCGGGATGCTGGCAGGCACCGCGGGCCTGCTGTCGCGTAGCAGCGTGGCGTCCACCGAAGGCGTGGCGTCCACCGAAGGCGTGGCGTCCGCCGAAGGCGTGGAGTCCGCTGACGGCGTGGAGTCCGCTGACGGCGTGGCGTTGCCGTCGGATGAGTTGCGTGCCGGGAATGTGCCGTTGGCGGACGGGGGGTCGTCAGGTGGCGGCATTTCGCCGGACGGCGGCAACCAGCTTGCTTCGCGGTGCCGCAGCCGCGTGTGATGCGGGGCGATGCGGTGACCGGGAAGCCGGTCTAGGGCCACGTGCGGCAGCTCGCGCAGGTGCAATTCGCTGAACACCGGTGCTCTTGCCACCAGAACGGCGCCGCCGACGACGGCAGCGATACTGGCCGCCTGAGCGGCGAGCAGCCAGGGCGATACGTGGACGACGTCGCCGAAGACGACCACGCCGAGCACGATTCCGGCAACCGGCTCGGTTGCGGTGACCGCGGGCAGCGAAGCGTGCAGGGGAGCGGCGTTGAAGGCGTTCTGCATCAGCCACAGTCCGACCAGGCTGGTGACGACTGTTGCATAACCGGACCAGGTGGCGAGCAGATGCGCCGGGCTCTGGCCGTCCAGCGTCTGAACGCTCGTGCGGGTGAGGGCGTCGGCGATACCGAAAATGAGTCCGCTCGCCGCGCCGGTCAGCGTCGCCCGCGTCGTCCCTGACCGGCGTTGACCGATATAGACCAGCATGAAGGCAATAAGAGCGATCAAGCCGGCCACAGGCCAGTACGACACTGAACCGAACGACTCGCTGGCCGCCTTGACTGTCCTGGTAGCTGACAGCGCCGCGACTCCGGCGGTGAGCACGAGCGCGCCGATGATCTCGGTGCGCCGCAGCGTCTGACCGCTGAGCGGCACGGCAAGCAGGAGCGCGAAGATCAGGTTCGTAGTCAGCAGCGGCTCGGTGATCGACAGCGTGACGTGGCCGAGCGCCCAGGCGCCGAGCAGATCCCCGGCCACCAGGGCCGCGATGCCGCCGAGCCAGCGACGGTTGCGCACGAGCCTGGCGATAAGTCCGGGCCGGAGGAACTCAGCCGTCCGAACCTGCATGGCAGCGTACTGCTGGAGCACGAAGCCGAACCCGATCAGCATCGCGGCGACCAAGGTCACCGTGACGTAGAACCAGCTCACGGTCTTGGCTCAATGATCTCGTAGGTCACAACGGCGTCACCGGCTATACAGTACGTGCCGACAGCCACACGGATGACAACAGCATGCAGTCTGCAAGCGCGGCTGCACTGGTAGTAGCTGCAACGGAAACAGCTGCAACGGAAACAGCTGCACGGGTATCAGCTGCACCGGTATCGGCTGCATGGGTAACAAGGGAACGATTGACCGGCTGGCGACGTGCCAGCGTCTGGCGATGCGATCCTGGACCTCGGTATCGTCTCCCATTCAGGCCGCTCATGCTGACCTCTCGCCAAGCCGCTGGAAACGAATCCTAGCGAACTGCGTATCGACCCCAGACCCCATCGAACCGGTCTAGGTCGCGCGAATGACGTCGGCAGGCCTCAAGCGCGAGTTTCACTATCGGCGACCGGGGTCGCCGTTTGCACCCAGATGGGGAGCGGATCGCGTTTGCCGCCCTAGGGGCCGGTAAGGGGCTCATCATGACGCGTGACCGCGCCTACTTCGTCCTCATGGGCGGATGCATCGTTGCCGTCGTTCTCGCGTGGACGGTCGTCCGGCTCTTCTCGGTCACGGCGGCGGTCGCGATCTCTGTGGCCGTGGGCCTCATCCCGCCGATCGCCGCCATCGTCGCAAACGCAGGCGACGAGGGCTCGCGGCGGCGTTAGCTCCGGAGCAGGTGCCGGGGCGGTCGGGACCGGCAAGGGCAGACCTAGCAGGACGCCGAAGAGCACCTGCACGCCGATTCCGGCGGACCTGTCCCGGCCGGCGGCTTAAAACGGCGCCAGGTCACCTGCTCGGCTGAGGGACATTGCAGTGGATCGTAGGGTTCGCGCCCACGTAGTTCAGCGGTCCCGCTGCGACGGTGGCTGCGACGGTGCCAGCCTTTGCGCAGCTGACCTCTCCGCTGTAGTAGTGCCGCTGGAAGCCCGCTAACAAGCCGATGACCACCCAGACCACCACCAGTATCCCGACGATCCGCATCATCTGTGCCTCCGGGTGACAGGGCGGTCGCCGTGATCGCCCTCGGCCAGTTCACCCCGTGCAGGCGCCCGACTCTCGCGTCGGCGGCCCGGCGGTGTTCTGGCCGGGTGGGAGCTACCCGCACGCAGGGCCTTAAACACACATAACGCGGGGTCCGGGTGCGGACGTCGGCTAGTGGCCAGCCGACGGTTTCGGCGACGACTTGGCAGCAGACGGATTACCAGCGGAGCCCTGGCCGGAGTGCTTGGCAGCTGATTGCTTGCTCGACGAGTGCTTGGCCCGGGCCGCGGCTAGGGCGTTGGCGGCGGCGATGCGCTGATCATTGCGGATCGCGCTGGCGAGCCCGTTCGTAATCCACATCAGCATGGGCGGCACCTCGGCGTGCCATGTGCCCATCGTGTGGCCGCCGCCGGGCGTGATGTCGACCGGCACGCTGGCCTGGTGCAGCTGGAGTAGCTGAGCGAAGTACTCGGCATTGCTGACGTCGGCCTGGTCGCCCTGGCCCGCGCCGAGCCAGAACATCGGCGTGTGCGCGCCGGCCGCCAGGGCACGCACCTCGTCGATGGGAGTGTTCTCGGCCCGGAGTTGCTGGTTCCCGCCGAAGGGGTCGACGAGCCGGTTCGGGTTGATCAGCTTGTTGCGAGCCGGGGCGAAGTAGCCGCTCATAGACGCGGCGAAGCCGTACCGGTACCGGTAGCGCAGTGCCATGTTGGCCGCGCAGAAGCCGCCCTCGGAGAAGCCGGCGACGCCCCAGGCGGGGCCGGGGGGCTGCACGCGCAGCAAGCGCGAGATCTCCGTCGGCAGGTCCTGGGCCAGATAGGTCAGGTCTTGCGGGCCGTGGGCCTGGTTCAGGCACTGGAGTGAGATCCCGTGGCCGCCGTTGACGTCCGGCATGACGAGCACCGCGGGCTGGGCGTAACCGTGCCGGATCAGGTAGTTCAGCGTCACCTGAATGCCGACGACGTTGATCCAGTCCTGCGGCTGCCCGGGCTGTCCGTGGATCAGCTCGATGACGGGGAAGCGGTGGTGCGCGTATTGCTGCTCGAAATACGCGGGCGGTAGGTAGACGTACACGGTCCTGGATATGTGGCTCAGCTTCCCCGCCACGGTGAGGCTGAGCGTGTAGCCCTGCTGGAGTGCGAGCCGCCGGTAGACCGTCCCCTGATTGAATGCCAGGCTGCGATTGCCGACCAGCAGGCTCCCCGACGAGATCTGTGGCCCGGAATAGGAACTCTGATTCGACAGGTCGGCGATAGCCGACCCCCACGTTGAGTAGTAGCCGAAGTACTTGTTGACGGACAGGACCCCGAACTGCATCGCGATGATGAACGCCAGACAGGCAGCAACAACCCGCCAGACCCAACGCCGGCTACGCACCAGCCAAAATATCAGCCCGCCGAATACCAGGATCAGCAGGACAAAAAACACATTACTTTGCGGCTCTAGCATTATTCGGTTGCCCCCGGGAGTTACGGGACATCCGTCCCGACTCACCAGCTAACGCCGACCTGGCGCCGTCGCGTGCCCCGAGCGACCAGGCATTGTGAAGTTCATAACCGGTTATTGCCGTTGCTTGCCCTAAGCTTCGGCCCAGCTACGCCGCCTCGACGATAGCCGGCCAATCGTGGCCGGATGTTTGAGCCCCGCACAGCGGGCACGAACCATTGCGTGCGGGCCCCCCTCCCGCCGGTAGGAGCGGAGAAGTTCACGATGGCCACGTCAGCGACGATGCGGACGGCAGATCTCGAGGAACTCGATGATGCTGAGCTGCTCACCACTATCCAGTCCTTGCCACACGGCGATCGCTTGCGCGATGCCGCCTGTGAGGTGCTGGTCACTCGGTACCGGCCGCTTGTTCGGTCGTGCGTGCTTCGGTACAAGAACAGCACCGAGCCGCAAGAGGAACTCATGCAGGTTGGCTACGTGGGCCTCCTGAAGGCGATCAACAATTTCGACCCGAGCCTAGGCGCCAGCCTGGCGGGCTACGCGCAGCCGTGCGTGAGCGGCGAGATCAAGCGCCACTTCCGCGACAAGCGCTGGCAGATTCACGTCAAGCGCTCGCTTCAGGAACTGCGGCTCGAGCTGCGGAACACGGCCGCCGAACTGACGAACGAGCTCGGCCGCATCCCATCGGACGCCGAGCTCGCACAGCATCTCAGCATCAGCGCCGATGACGTGCGCGCCGCCCGGCAGGCGGACCTGGCATTCCAGGCTGCATCGCTCGACTCTCCCGTCACGACGCAGGATGGCGCCATCAGTCTCGGCGACCTGCTGGGAGCAGAGGACCCTCAGCTCGAGCACGTCATCGACATGCAGGCCGTGTGGGCGCACTGGCATGAACTGCCGACGCGCGAGCAACAGCTGCTACTCATGCGGTTCTACGGCAACATGACGCAGGCCGAGATCGGTGCGCGGCTCGGCATCTCGCAGATGCACGTGTCCCGGTTGCTGGCCGAGGCCCTGTCGTACTTGCGCAAGCACCTGACAGCGTCAGTTGTGTCATCCGCATGATGTCCTCAGTGCCAGCCGCATAGGTCACTCGCAGCGAGGTCGCCGGGAGGTTTGTGCTCGGCAACCGCCGGGCATTACGTTGGTCAAGCGGTGTCTACGACGAAGGCACGCCCTCGCGCCACACATGGCGCTGGCACTGACCGCTGCAACGCGGCAGGCGACCTGAGCCGGTCTCCGGCAATGGTTGCCCGCGCAGCGATCACAGTGCATCCGGAGGGTGTGCCTTTCCTCGCGTCTGGCCCCTTGGTGATTGCGCTGTGGCGCCGCGTTGCGACATCACCAGGAGGCACTTCCATGAGGATCGCCCTCATCGCGACACACAGCTCGCTCGCGCCAGCTGCCGGTTCCGGCACCCAGCCGGGCCAGGCCACCGCGCTCGCTCGGACGCTCGCCGCGGACGGTCACCGCATCACCCTGTACACGCGGCGTGACAACGCCGGCTGCCCGCGCACCGCGATTCTGGGTAACGGTGCCGTAGCCGAGCACATCGAGGCCGGCCCCACTCGGCCGCTGGGTGCTGAGCAGGGAGCGAAGTACCTGCCTGTGTTCGCCAGCCAGCTGGCCGACCACTGGCGGGTCCGCCAGCCAGACGTTGTGCACGCATTCTCGTGGACGGCCGGGCTAGCCGCGCTGGGCGCGACCCGCGATCTCGACATACCAGTGATTCAGACCTTCGAGTCGCTTGGGTCTGCCGAGCGACGTCACCTACCCGGCTCGGACGTGGCGGCCAGCCGGGTCAAGCTCGAGGCAGCCATCGGCCGCGCCGTGGCGGCTGTGCTGGCTCGCTCCGGTGCCGAGGCCGAAGAGCTGGCCAAGCTCGCTGTGCCCAAATCCGCAATCCGGATAGTCCCGTGCGGCATCGACACCGAGCTGTTCACTCCGGACGGCGAGCACGCCGAGCGCGGCAGCCGGCCGCGGCTCATCGCGTTCGCCACGGGCGGGACCACGAGGGGCCTGGAGTCAGTGCTCCGCGCCATGGCCCAGCTGCCCGAGGCGGAGCTCATCATCGTCGGCGGCCCGGACGCCAGGCATATGCCTCGGACGGGCCCGTTCCGTGACCTGGCTCAGCTAGCCACGGCTGTCGGCGTCCGCACCCGGGTCACCTTCGTCGGTGACGTGAGCCAGTCAGGACTGCCTGGCTTGCTCAGGTCGGCGGACCTGATGGTCAGCGCGTCACCGTACGAGCCCGATGGGACGACCGCCATTCAGGCGATGGCGTGCGGGACGCCCGCTGTCGTGGCGGCGGTCGGCGCCTTCACCGACGCCGTGGTCGACGGCATCACGGGGCTGCTCATCGCGCCCGAGCACCCGGCTATGCTCGCGCACCGGGTCCGGATGTTGCTGTCGCGGCCGGCGCTGCTCCAGGCCTTCGGCATCGCCGCAGCCGACCGGGCCCGGTCTCGGTACTCGAGGGCCAGGATCGGCCTGGACACGGCGGCCGCCTATGAGCGCTGCCTGCAAGCGCGGTCGGGCGTGGCCATGGCTGCCGTCGACGACGAGCCCGCCGAGGCCGACCTGGGCCTGCTGGCGGCGCTTGCCTGACCAATCGGCGGCCGCTCCGCTGCCACCGGCACAGGCGCGAGTGCGGCATGCTTGCAGGCGTGAAAACCACCGAGCGGATGCGGCTTGCCGACTACACCACCTTGCGTCTGGGCGGTGCAGCGGACCGTTTCGTCGAAGCTGCCACGGAGGAAGACCTCATCGAGGCCGTCCGCAGCTCCGACGCCGAGCCGGTGCCGGTCCTGGTGCTCGGAGGCGGTAGCAACCTCGTCGTCGCCGACGAAGGCTACCCGGGCGTCGTCGTGCTCGCTGGCTACGGTGGACTACGCCTAGCCCGAACCGGGACCGCCGTCGACGTGACGGCCGCGGCCGGCCAGGACTGGGATGAGCTGGTCCAGCGGTGCGTCGGGGCCGGACTTTCCGGCGTCGAGTGCCTGTCCGGAATTCCTGGCCGGGTCGGCGCCACCCCGATCCAGAACGTCGGCGCCTACGGTCAGGAGGTCGCGCAGACCGTCAGGCAGGTGCGCGCCTACGACCGGCTGACCGACCAGGTCGCCCTGCTGGCCGCGGCGGAGTGCGAGTTCGGGTACCGGACCAGCATGTTCAAGCGGCAGGCGAGCGCGGCCGCAGGCTCCGGGCGGCTAGCGCGTGGCGCCGCGCTTAACCCAGCGACTGCGACCGGCAGATTCGTTGTGCTCGACGTCACCTTCCGCCTCGCGACCAGCGCCCTTTCCGGGCCAATCCGCTATGGCGAGCTGAGCCGCGTGCTCGGCGTCGCCGATGGTGGCCAGGTCCCACTCGCCCAGGCCCGTGCCGCGGTCCTGGAACTGCGGCGCAGCAAGGGCATGGTGCTCGACGACTCCGATCCCGATACGCGCAGCGCCGGCTCGTTCTTTACCAATCCGATCGTGAGCACGGCCCAGTACGCGAACGTGGCCGCCCACGTCGGGGCCGCTCCCGGCAGCACTGGCGTGGGCAGCACACCGCACTGGCTGGAGCCGGACGGGCGAGTGAAGCTCTCGGCGGCGTGGCTAATCGAGAAGTCGGGCTTTACCCGCGGGTTCCGGTTGGCCGGCGATCCCGATGGCGCTCGCATCTCCGCGAAGCACACGCTGGCCCTCACCAACCCCGGCGGCGCTGACACGGCGAGCCTTATCCGCCTGGCCCGCGCCATCCGGGACGGCGTGCAGACGAAATTCGGCGTCGAGCTGGTCAACGAGCCGACGATAGTTGGCGTCCAGTTGTGAGCGTGGCCCCTTAGTTTTACGGGGCGGCGAGCCACGCATCGATGCCCGCCAGCAGCCCCTTCTGTACCAGCGGTGGCGCGGCCGAGGCGAGGACAGACATCCGCGCCAGCTCCGCCAGCCCGGCGTCAGTCAGCCCGTGGACCTGACGCCCAAGCTCGTATTGCGCTGCCAGCCGAGGGCCGAACAGCAGCGGGTCGTCGGCGCCGAGGGCGACCGGGACGCCAGCATCCAGCAGCGCCAGCAGCGGCACTTCGCGAGCCGTGGCCGCGACCCCGAGCGCGACATTCGACGTCGGGCAGATCTCTAGTGTCGTGTTGCTGTGCGCTAGCCGCTCCAGCAGCACCGGGTCCGCGGCGGCCGATACCCCGTGCCCGATGCGATGCGCGCGCAGTTCGTCGAGGCAGCCTCGCACGCTGTCCGGGCCGGCCAGCTCGCCACCATGCGGGACCAGCAGCAGGCCGGCCTTGCCGGCGATGCGGAACGCCGGAGCGAAGTCACGCACAGCACCACGGCGCTCGTCACTACTCAGGCCGAAGCCCACGACGCCGCTCCCGGCATACGCCGCCGCAAGCCGCGCGAGCGTGCGCGCCTCGAGCGGATGCTTGGTGCGGTTGGCGGCCACCACGATGCCGATGCCGACGCCTGAGGCCTGCGCCGCGGCGGCGGCGGACTCCAAGACGAGCTCAAGCATCGGCGTCAGGCCGCCGAACCTGTGCGCGTAACCAGACGGGTCGATCTGGAGCTCGAGCCAGCCCGAGCCCTCGGCCCGCTCGTCCTCGGCCGCCTCCGCAATGAGCCGACGTACGCTGCCAGGCGAACGGATGACGGACCTGGCGATGTCGTACAGCCGCTGGAACCGGAACCAGCCGCGCTCATCGGCCGCGCTGAGGTGAGGCGGCCAGTCCTCCGCCAGCGACTCCGGCAAGTGGACGCGGTGCTCAGCAGCAAGCTCCACAAGCGTCGCGTGCCGCATAGACCCGGTGAAATGCAGGTGCAGGTGCGCCTTCGGCAGCGCGGCTATCGGCCGTGGCATCAGCCAAGTCTGCCAGCCCGACCCGCATGAAGAGGTCAGCGAAGCTGGACGGCCTCAGCCGCGGTCAGTGGGCGGTGCTCAGGAGCTTCGCCAGCCGCGACACACCTTCCTCCAGGTCGGCATCGCCTAGCGCACAGGACATCCGGAAGTAGCCTTCGGTGCCGAACGCCTCGCCTGGCACAACGGCGACGTCCGCCTCGTCCAGCAGCAGCTCGGCTAGCTGACTCGAGGTCGTCGGCCGTTGGCCGGCGATCTGCTTGCCGAGCAGGCCCCGGACCGACGGGTAGCAGTAGAAGGCGCCTTCGGGCAACGGGCAGACGACCCCGGGCACGTCGTTCAGCATCGACGTCATGACCTGGCGGCGGCGGTCGAATGCCGACCGCATATGTGCCACGGCGGACAAGTCGCCGGTCAACGCGGTGAGCGCGGCGGCCTGCGCCACGTTGCAGACGTTGGAGGTGGCGTGCGACTGGAGGTTCGTCGCTGCCTTGATGACGTCGGCCGGGCCAGCCATCCAGCCGACGCGCCAGCCTGTCATCGCGTAGGTCTTAGCAACACCGTTGAGAACCACGCAGCGGTCGGAGATCTCAGGGGCGACCACGGGCATCGAGACGAACCGTGCGTCGCCATACACCAGGTGCTCATAGATCTCGTCGGTGATGACCCAGATCCCGCGCGCGGCGGCCCACCTGCCGATCTCCGCGACCTGCTCGGGGGGGTAGACCGCGCCCGTCGGGTTGGACGGCGATACGAACAGCAGTACCTTCGTCCGGTCGGTGCAGTGGGCCTTGAGTTGGTCGACGGTCACCAGGTAGCCGCTGGTCTCGTCGGAGCGAACAAGGACCGGGACGCCACCGGCCAGCGCGATCGACTCGGGATACGTGGTCCAGTACGGCGTGGGCACCAAGACCTCGTCGCCCGGGTCGAGCAGCGTCGCGAACGCCTGGAAGACGGCCTGCTTGCCGCCGTTGGTCACGAGCACCTGACTGGGCGAGATCACCAGTCCAGAGTCGCGCGCGGTCTTTGTCGCGATCGCTTCCCGCAGCTCTGGCAGCCCGCCGGCCGGCGTGTACTTGTGGAACCTGGGTTCCGCGCAGGCGCGCTGCGCGGCCTCGACGATGTAGCCGGGGGTGGGAAAATCCGGTTCGCCCGCGCCGAAACCGATAACCGGGCGCCCCGCGGCCTTGAGGGCCTTGGCCTTCGCGTCGACGGCGAGCGTTGCCGACTCGGCGATAGCGGCAATCCGGGCAGAGATCCTCGTGGGTGCGTCAGCCATGGCACCTATGATTCCATCTCCGGCGCCGCGACGATCCGGATGCAATGCTCATGTAGACAAGGCCCGGGCTCAACTGGGCGGTTCGACGGCGAGCCTGCGGCCACGTACACTTCTGGATCTGGTGGGTGTCCACCGGTGGCACGTGCATGCCCGCGCGAGCCGGCACAGGGCAGTAGCTCAATTGGCTAGAGTTCCGGTCTCCAAAACCGGCGGTTGGGGGTTCGAGTCCCTCCTGCCCTGCGAGTACGGCCTGTGCACGCACGGGCAATTGGCGGCGCCAGCCGACAGCTAGATCGTTGCTCAGGTGAGGAAATGGCGACTCAGACACGCGGACCGGCCCCCGATAGGGCCGCGAAGCCAAACCGCCCGGCGAAGCGGGACCGGACCACGCCGGCCCAGTTCGTCACCGAGGTGCGGGACGAGCTTCGCAAGGTTGTCTGGCCGACCCGCAAGGAGCTCGTGACCTATACCACGGTCGCGCTCATCTTCATCCTGATCATGGTCGGGATCGTGACGAGCTTGGATTACGGGTTTACCAGGCTGGTATTCGCCCTCTTCAGCTGAGGTTTGATGGCTGGGTGTCCGGCCGCATACCGAGCGTGGCAGCATGATCGAGAGGGGCCCCGGCCTGCGCCGCGGCATACGAGGCCAGTGGCGCGAAGGTCCAGGCAGAAACCGCAGGGGAGAAAGAGAAACGTGTCCGAGTCCGAACTGCCGCTAGGCGACCCGATGACGGGTGTACCGGCAGCTGATGAGACGACCGAGGGCGAGCCGACGTACGGCGAGCCCGGCGGCGCGGCCGATTTGCTGGCTACAGATATGGCGCCTGCGGCAGAAGAGGCCGAGGAAGCCGACCCGGTCCAGCAGTTCAAGGCCGAACTGCGCACGCTGCCCGGTGACTGGTACGTCGTCCACTCGTACGCGGGCTATGAGAATCGGGTGCGAACCAACCTGGAGAGCCGGACTCAGTCGCTGAATATGGAGGAGTACATCTTCCAGATCGAGGTCCCCACTCACGAGGTGATGGAGATCAAGTCCGGCAAGCGGCAGCAGGTCCAGGAGAAGGTCCTGCCCGGCTACATTCTCGTTCGGATGGACCTGACCGACGAATCCTGGGCTGCGGTCCGCAATACGCCCGGTGTCACGGGCTTCGTCGGCCTGTCGAGCCGGCCGTCCCCGCTGAGCCTGGACGAGGTCGCCAGTCTGCTCGCGCCAGTGCCTGAAGCGAAGGCCGCGCAGAAGGCCGAGGAAGTGCGGGCGGCCGCGGTGGATTTCGAGATCGGCCAGTCAGTTACCGTGATGGACGGGCCGTTCGCTACCCTGCCCGCCACGGTCAGCGAGATTAACCCCGACACCCAGAAGCTCAAGGTGCTCGTGTCGATCTTTGGCCGGGAGACCCCCGTTGAGCTTTCGTTCGATCAGGTCAGCAAGATCTAGCCAGAGCATCGACTTCAAGATCGACCAGACAGACAGTGAGGTAAGGACCCAGAGATGGCTCCGAGGAAGAAGAAGATCGCTGCGATCGTGAAAGTGCAGCTGAACGCCGGCGCCGCCACCCCAGCCCCGCCGGTCGGTACCGCACTGGGTCCGCACGGCGTCAACATCATGGACTTCGTCAAGCAGTACAACGCTGCGACCGACAGCCAGCGCGGCAACGTCATCCCGGTCGAGATCACGATCTACGAAGACAGGTCGTTCACCTTCATCACCAAGACGCCGCCAGCGCCCGAGCTGATCAAGAAGGCCGCAGGCGTGCAGAAGGGTAGCGGCGAGCCGCACAAGACCAAGGTCGGCTCTATGACCCAGGCCCAGGTCAGGGAGATCGCCCAGGTGAAGATGCCTGACCTGAACGCGACCACGATCGAGGCCGCTGAGAAGATCATCGCGGGCACGGCCCGGTCGATGGGCATCAGGGTCGAGGGCTGAGGACACGGCCCCCACCCGGCGGTTCGGACGGCGGCGGAATGCGCGGCCCCGTTCCCGTGCTCACAAACTAAATAGGCCCGTGCCACGCAGGCACGGGCAGTGGCAGGGCCACGCGCTGGCCCGCTGACCACGAACTCCAAGAGATTGCAGGAGATAGCGATGAAGCGCAGCAAGGCCTACCGGAAGGCAGTCGAGAACGTCGACGCCAACCGGCTCTACACCCCGGTCGAGGCGGTTGCCCTGGCCAAGAACACGTCAACGACGAGGTTCGACGCCACGGTCGAGGTCTCGTTCCGGCTCGGGGTCGACCCGCGCAAGGCTGACCAGATGGTCCGCGGCACGGTCAACCTGCCAAACGGCACCGGCAAGACCGCTCGCGTCCTGGTCTTCGCGACCGGCGAGCGGGCCGAGGAGGCCCGGGCTGCCGGCGCCGACTACGTCGGCGCTGACGAACTGATCGAGCGTGTCCAGGGCGGTTTCCTCGATTTCGACGCTGTCGTCGCGACGCCGGACCTGATGGGCAAGGTCGGCAGGCTCGGTCGCGTGCTGGGTCCGCGCAGCCTGATGCCCAATCCGAAGACGGGCACGGTCACGATGGACGCCGGCAAGGCAGTGACCGACATCAAGGGCGGCAAGATCGAGTTCCGCGTGGACAAGAACAGCAACCTGCACTTGATCATCGGCAAGGCGTCGTTCACGGACCGTGCACTGGTCGAGAACTACGCGGCGGCCCTCGACGAGGTGATCAGGCTCAAGCCAGCGGCGGCCAAGGGCAAGTACCTCAGGAAGGTTGCTATCACCACCACGATGGGCCCTGGCATCCAGATCGATCCCGGGATTACCAGGGGCGTGACAGCCGAGCTTGACGAGCAGCCGGCCGCCGTCTGACGACGCCACCGGCTGCCAGCTAGCTGCCGACATCAGGTAGCGGCGCGGCAGCTAGTCGGCTTCTTGCCGCTATCGGACCTGCCCAAAAGGAAGCAGATCACCCGGGTGCGACCGGACCCAGCGACCTGGTTCCGCGACGCGGGGAGCGTGTGCGCCCGCAGCCGCATCACGTGGCGCTGCCAAGCGCGGCAGGTTCCCGATTTGGCTGGCCGGGCGCCTGCCGCGTACGCTAAGACCCTGCCAGAGACCGTCGGCTGTTGTCGCGCACCGAGCGCGAAGACCGAAGGCTCGCATTATGCGGGCGGCCCGCGCAGGCGACTGAGGTTGATCCTGGACGCCGGTTAGCCCCGTCCAGATCGAGCCCCGTGCGCTTGCGTACGGGGCATTCGCATTTCTGCGGGCCTAGATTTCCGGGCCCAGCCGACGCCGGACATAGCCGGCCCGTCGCGACACCGACGAGCGCGGATCAAGAAGGGAGGCCCGTGGCGAGGGAAGACAAGGTGGCCGCGGTCGCCGAGCTGACCGAGCGGTTCCAGAGCTCGTCAGGCGCGGTGCTGACGGAGTACCGGGGCCTGTCGGTGTCTCAGCTCGGCGAGCTGCGCAAGTCGCTCGGCACCAACGCGACCTACTCGATCGTCAAGAACACCATCACGAAGATCGCTGCGACCGAGGCTGGCGTCACGCCTGAGCTGACTAACCTCCTCAGCGGGCCATCTGCCATCGCGTTCGTGCAGGGCGACGTCGTGGAGGCCGCCAAGGGCCTGCGGGACTTCGCGCGGGCGAACCCGCTACTGGTCATCAAGGGCGGCGTCCTGGATGGCAAGCCCATGACGCCAGCCGAGATCGCCAAGCTGGCTGACCTGGAGTCGGGCGAGGTGCTGCTGGCCAAGCTGGCCGGCGCGATGAAGGCCTCGCTGTCGAACGCGGCAGCCACGTTCGCGGCGCTGCCGTCACAGCTGGCGAGGCTCCTCGCGGCGCTCGAGCAGAAGAAGGCGGAAGGGGACGGCGGAGCAGGCGTGGCCGCTGCCGTCACTCCGGACGCGGACGGGCCGGACCCCGACGCGGCCGAGGCCGCCGCCGAGAGCGCGGAGAGCTAACGAGCAAACCGGTCACCGAAGCGCGTGACCTGACCAGACACCGCAGGCGGCTGCGCGGCCGCAGGCGATACCCAGAAATTTGAACTGAACGGAAGAGGAAGCACTCAAATGGCAAAACTCAGCTCGGCCGACCTGCTCGAGGCCTTCAAGGAGATGACCCTGATCGAGCTCTCTGAGTTCGTGAAGCAGTTCGAGGAGACCTTCGACGTCACGGCCGCCGCGCCGGTGACCGTCGCGGCCGCCGCCCCGGGTGGTGGCGGTGGCGCTGCTGCCGAAGAGGCCGAGGAGAAGGACGAGTTCGACGTCATTCTCGAGGCCGCTGGCGACAAGAAGATCCAGGTCATCAAGGAGGTCCGGACGCTGACGAGCCTTGGGCTCAAGGAGGCGAAGGACCTCGTGGATGGCGCGCCCAAGCCGCTACTTGAGCGCGTCAACAAGGAGGCCGCCGACAAGGCCAAGGCCGCCCTCGAAGGTGCGGGCGCGACGGTCACTGTCAAGTAGGCCTTGGCGGCTTAGCAGTACACGCTAAAGGCCCGCTGTCGCCGCGTATCGCGGTGCCGGCGGGCCTTCGCCTAAACAAAACCGATCAGGTGTCGCCCGGAACGGGCTCCGGAATATCTCGGTGGGTACAGAGCGTTACCGAGTAGTGGCAGTAAGGCTCGAAGCCTTGCTTACCGCTGAACAACTAATCCTACCCACCTGTGGAGAGGCTGAAACTTCTCGATCGGTGTGATGTTCGTCACATAGAGAAGGGTTGCGACACAAGCCATCCAGGGCTTGACGTATCGCTTCGAAGGAGCGATGCTCCAATGCAACCGTGAACCTCATAGTGACGTACAGTTGACCAGCGGTGTGCCCTTCGGCTACACTGCCAATTTGCGCTGCACTAACTCGTCCTCGGCTTCCTAAACCCCTCGCGGCGTAGCCGCAGGGCGTTTTGCGTGCGCGCGGTGCACCGTCCGCCACAAGCTCGGAAGGACCCCTGTTGGCAGCCTCGCGCAGCGCCTCAGCTACCGCCCTTGGTCCCCATCGAATTTCCTTTGCTCGCATCCACGAGCCTCTAGAAGTGCCCAGCCTCCTTGCCCTGCAAACTGAGTCGTTCGACTGGCTGCTTGGCAACGAGCGCTGGCGTGACCGGCTGGAAGCGGAGAAGAAGGCAGGCCACAAGAACCTGCCGGAGCAGTCCGGCCTCGAGGAGATCTTCGAAGAGATCAGCCCTATCGAGGACTTCACCGGCACCATGTCGCTCTCGTTCCGCGACCACCGGTTCGAGCCGCCCAAGTACTCCGCGGAGGAGTGCAAGGACAAGGACATGACCTACTCCGCGCCCATGTTCGTGACCGCGGAGTTCATCAACAACTCAACTGGTGAGATCAAGAGCCAGACCGTCTTCATGGGCGACTTCCCGCTTATGTCGGCCAAGGGCACTTTCATCATTAACGGCACCGAGCGCGTGGTCGTGTCGCAGCTTGTCCGGTCGCCAGGCGTCTACTTCGACCGCCAGGTCGACAAGACCTCGGACAAGGACATCTATAGCTGCAAGGTCATCCCGTCCCGGGGCGCGTGGCTTGAGTTCGAGATCGACAAGCGCGACAGCGTAGGCGTGCGTATCGACCGCAAGCGCAAGCAGAGCGTGACGGTCCTGCTCAAGGCCCTTGGCTGGGACGAGGCCAAGATCCTGGACCGGTTCGGTCAGTTCGAGTCCATGCGGGCGACGCTGGAGAAGGACCACACCACGGGTCAGGACGACGCACTTCTTGACATCTACCGCAAGCTGCGGCCGGGTGAGCCGCCCACGCGGGAGTCGGCGCAGGCGCTCCTGGAGAATCTCTACTTCAACCCCAAGCGCTACGACCTCGCCAAGGTCGGCCGCTACAAGGTCAACAAGAAGCTCGGGCTCTCGCAGCCCATCTCCCAGGGCACGCTGACTGAGGAAGACATCGTCGCCACCATCGAGTACCTCGTCCGGCTGCACGTCGGCGAGGAGGAGATGAAGTCCGGCAGCGAGATGATCCCGGTCGAGACTGACGACATCGACCACTTCGGCAACCGGCGTCTGCGTACCGTGGGCGAGCTGATCCAGAACCAGGTCCGGCTGGGCCTGGCCCGGATGGAGCGAGTTGTCCGCGAGCGGATGACTACTCAGGACGTCGAGGCGATCACGCCGCAGACGCTGATCAACATCCGGCCGGTCGTGGCCTCGATCAAGGAGTTCTTCGGGACGAGCCAGCTCTCGCAGTTCATGGACCAGACCAACCCGCTGGCGGGCCTCACGCACAAGCGTCGCCTGTCGGCGCTCGGTCCTGGTGGCCTGTCTCGTGAGCGGGCCGGGTTCGAGGTCCGGGACGTGCACCCGAGCCACTACGGCCGGATGTGCCCGATCGAGACCCCTGAGGGCCCGAACATCGGCCTGATCGGCTCACTGTCCTCGTACGGTCGAGTCAACGCGTTCGGCTTCGTCGAGACGCCGTACCGCAAGGTGAAGGCCGGCAAGGTCACCGACCAGATCGACTACCTGACCGCTGACGAAGAAGACCGGCACGTCATCGCCCAGGCGAACGAGCCGATCGAGACCGACGGCACCTTCACCGGCGACCGCGTGCTCGTCCGGCGTAAGGGCGGCGAGGTCGACTACATCAAGCCCGACGAGGTCGACTACATGGATGTCTCGCCGCGGCAGATGGTGTCCGTCGCGACTGCCATGATCCCGTTCCTCGAGCACGACGACGCCAACCGCGCGCTGATGGGCTCGAACATGCAGCGCCAGTCAGTTCCGCTGCTGCGCAGCGAGGCGCCCCTAGTCGGTACCGGCATGGAGTTCCGCGCGGCGGTGGACGCTGGCGACGTGATCGTGGCTGAGAAGCCCGGCGTGGTCGAGCAGGTCAGCGCTGACTACATCACCGTGGCTAACGACGACGGGACCAGGACCGACTACCTGGTGGCCAAGTTCCGCCGGTCGAACCAAGGCACCTGCTTCAACCAGAAGCCGGTCGCCGTGGAGGGCCAGCGGGTCGAGGTCGGTCAGGTCATCGCGGACGGCCCATGCACCGACAACGGCGAGATGGCGCTCGGCCGCAACCTGCTGGTCGCGTTCATGCCGTGGGAGGGTCACAACTACGAGGACGCGATCATCCTGTCTCAGCGCCTTGTCCAGGACGACGTTCTCTCCTCGATCCACATCGAGGAGCACGAGGTCGACGCCCGCGACACCAAGCTGGGTCCGGAGGAAATCACCAGGGACATCCCGAACGTTTCCGACGAGGTGCTCGCGGACCTGGACGACCGCGGCATCATCAGGATCGGCGCCGAGGTGGTGACCGGGGACATCCTGGTCGGCAAGGTCACGCCCAAGGGCGAGACCGAGCTCACCCCGGAGGAGCGGCTGCTGCGCGCGATATTCGGCGAGAAGGCCCGCGAGGTCCGTGATACATCGCTGAAGGTGCCGCACGGCGAGTCCGGCAAGGTCATCGGCGTCCGGGTCTTCACCAGGGACAACGGCGACGAGCTGCCGCCTGGCGTGAACGAGCTTGTCCGCGTGTACGTCGCGGCCAAGCGCAAGATCACCGACGGCGACAAGCTCGCTGGCCGCCACGGCAACAAGGGCGTCATCGCCAAGATCCTGCCCGTCGAGGACATGCCGTTCCTGAGTGACGGCACGGCTGTCGACATCGTGCTGAACCCGCTCGGTGTGCCCGGCCGAATGAACGTCGGTCAGGTGCTCGAGACGCACCTTGGCTGGGTCGCGGCCACTGGCTGGGAGGTTGACGGCCAGGACGCCGACTGGAAGAAGCGGCTGAAGAAGATCGGCGCGGACGCTGCTGCCGCGGGCAGCAAGGTCGCGACCCCGGTCTTCGATGGCGCCAAGGAGGAGGAGATCACGGGTCTGCTCGCCAGCGCTCGTCCCAACCGTGACGGCGACCGCCTGGTCGGCGCGACCGGCAAGGCGACGCTGTTCGACGGCAGGACCGGTGAGCCATTCAAGGACCCGATCTCGGTCGGCTACATCTACATCCTCAAGCTGCTGCACCTCGTGGATGACAAGATCCACGCGAGGTCGACCGGCCCGTACTCGATGATCACCCAGCAGCCGCTCGGCGGTAAGGCCCAGTTCGGCGGCCAGCGCTTCGGTGAGATGGAGGTCTGGGCGCTGGAGGCTTACGGCGCGGCCTACGCGCTGCAGGAGCTGCTGACCATCAAGTCCGACGACATCCTCGGCCGCGTCAAGGTCTACGAGGCCATCGTCAAGGGCGAGAACATCCCCGAGCCCGGCATCCCTGAGTCCTTCAAGGTGCTGATCAAGGAGATGCAGTCGCTCTGCCTGAACGTGGAGGTGCTCTCCAGTGATGGCGCGGCCATTGAGATGCGTGACACCGACGAGGACGTCTTCCGTGCCGCGGAGGAACTCGGCATCGACCTGTCCCGGCGCGAGCCGAGCAGTGTCGAAGAGGTCTGATAGCCGCCAGAGTCCGACGAACTACCCCAGGGGAATGCAAACGTGCTAGACGTTAACTTCTTCGACGACCTGCGGATTGGCCTTGCCACGGCGGACGACATCCGGACGTGGTCGCACGGCGAGGTCAAGAAGCCCGAGACGATCAACTACCGGACGCTCAAGCCGGAGAAGGACGGGCTCTTCTGCGAGAAGATCTTCGGTCCCACCAGGGACTGGGAGTGCTACTGCGGTAAGTACAAGCGCGTCCGGTTCAAGGGCATCATCTGCGAGCGCTGCGGCGTGGAGGTTACCCGCGCCAAGGTTCGCCGCGAGCGGATGGGCCACATCGAGCTTGCGGCGCCCGTTACCCATATCTGGTACTTCAAGGGAGTACCGAGCCGGCTTGGCTACCTGCTGGACCTGGCGCCGAAGGACCTCGAGAAGGTCATCTACTTCGCCGCCTACATGATCACGTACGTGGACGAGGACGCCCGCGCTCGCGACCTGCCCAGCCTCGAGGCCAAGATCACGGTCGAGAAGGGCCAGCTGGAGCAGCGCCGCGACGCCGACATCGAAGCGCGCCAGGCGAAGCTAGAAAAGGACCTGGCTGAGCTCGAGGCGCAGGGCGCCAAGGGCGACGCGCGCCGCAAGGTCCGCGAGGCCTCCGACCGCGAGTGCAAGCAGATCCGCGATCGCGCCCAGCGCGAGATCGACCGGATCGAGGAGGTCTGGAGCAGGTTCCGTAACCTCAAGGTCCAGGACCTGGAGGGCGGTGAGCTGCTCTACCGCGAGATGCGGGACCGGTTCGGCCGGTACTTCCGCGGTGGCATGGGCGCCCAGGCGATCCAGGAGCGGGTCGGCAGCTTCGACCTCGAAGCGGAGGCCGCTAGCCTCCGCGAGATCATCCGGACCGGCAAGGGCCAGCGGAAGGCCAGGGCGCTCAAGCGGCTGAAGGTCGTGTCGGCGTTCCTGAACACCACCAACAGCCCGCTCGGCATGGTGCTCGACTGCATTCCGGTGATCCCGCCGGACCTGCGGCCGATGGTTCAGCTGGACGGTGGCCGGTTCGCCACCTCCGACCTGAACGACCTGTACCGCCGCGTCATCAACCGGAACAACCGGCTCAAGCGGCTGCTTGACCTCGGCGCGCCCGAGATCATCGTGAACAACGAGAAGCGGATGCTCCAGGAGGCCGTCGACTCGCTGTTCGACAACGGCCGCCGCGGGCGCCCGGTGACCGGTCCTGGTAACCGTCCGCTGAAGTCGCTGTCCGACATGCTCAAGGGAAAGCAGGGCCGGTTCCGGCAGAACCTGCTCGGCAAGCGCGTTGACTACTCGGGCCGCTCGGTCATCGTGGTCGGCCCGCAGCTCAAGCTGCACCAGTGCGGGCTGCCCAAGGAGATGGCGGTCGAGCTGTTCAAGCCGTTCGTGATGAAGCGGCTGGTTGACCTCAACCACGCCCAGAACATCAAGTCGGCCAAGCGGATGGTGGAGCGCGCCCGGCCAGTCGTCTGGGACGTACTCGAGGAGGTCATCACCGAGCATCCGGTGCTGCTGAACCGCGCGCCGACACTGCACCGCCTCGGCATCCAGGCCTTCGAGCCGCAGCTGGTCGAGGGCAAGGCCATCCAGATTCACCCGCTCGTCTGCACCGCGTTCAACGCGGACTTCGATGGTGACCAGATGGCCGTCCACGTGCCGCTGTCGGCTGAGGCGCAGGCCGAGGCTCGCATCCTGATGCTGTCGACGAACAACATCCTCAAGCCGGCTGATGGCAAGCCGGTGACCATGCCCACCCAGGACATGGTCATCGGGATCTACTGGCTGACCAGGGAGAAGGCCGACGCTCCGGGTGAGGGCCGGATCTTCGGCAGCCTGGCGGAGGCCCTGATGGCCTACGACAGGGACCAGCTGGACCTGCAGGCGAAGATCCAGATCCGGCTGTCCGACATCACGCCGCCGCGCGGTTACGAGACGCCGGAGGGCTGGGAGCCTGGCAAGCCGCTGCGGCTCGAGACGACCCTCGGCCGCTGCCTGCTGAACGAGACGTTGCCGGCGGACTACCCGTTCGTCAACTTCGAGGTCGGCAAGAAGCAGCTGTCGACGATCGTCAACGAACTCGCCGAGACCTATCCCAAGGTCGAGGTGGCTGCCGCGCTGGACGCGCTGAAGGACGCCGGTTTCCACTGGGCGACCAGGTCCGGAGTCACGATCTCGATCGAGGACGTGGCCGCGCCGCCGAACAAGCGCGAGATCCTGGACACCTACGAGAAGCGGGCCGACAAGGTGCAGCGCGAGTACGAGCGCGGCCTGATCACCGACGATGAGCGCCGTCAGGAGCTCATCGAGATCTGGACGCACGCGACCGCCGACGTAGCCCAGGATATGGAGAAGGCCTTCCCGGCCACCAACCCGGTCTGGATGATGGTCAACTCCGGTGCCCGCGGCAACCTGATGCAGATCAGGCAGATCGCCGGCATGCGTGGCCTGGTGTCGAACCCGAAGGGCGAGACGATCCCGCGGCCCATCAAGTCCAGCTTCCGCGAGGGCCTGTCGGTGCTGGAGTACTTCATCTCGACGCACGGCGCCCGGAAGGGCCTTGCCGACACCGCGCTTCGTACCGCCGACTCCGGGTATCTCACCCGGCGCCTGGTGGACGTCGCACAGGACGTGATCGTGCGCGAGGAAGACTGCGGCACTGACCGGTCGCTGCCGATGCGGATCGGGGAGAAGACCTCCTCGGGCGCCGTCGTCAAGCTGCCGAGCATCGAGAACACCGGCACCGGCCGGACGCTCTCGGAGGACGTCGTCGCGCCTGACGGCACGGTGCTGGCGACGGCCGAGTCGGACATGACCGAGATGATGATCGAACAGATGGTCAACGTGGGCGTGGAGGCCGTGCGCACCTACAACGTCCTGGTCTGTCAGGCCAAGGTTGGCGTCTGCGCCAAGTGCTACGGCCGTTCGCTCGCCACGGGCAAGCGCGTGGACGTGGGCGAGGCGGTTGGCATCATCGCGGCGCAGTCCATCGGCGAGCCTGGCACGCAGCTGACGATGCGTACCTTCCACACCGGCGGTGTGGCCGGCCTGGACATCACGCACGGCCTGCCCCGAATCCAGGAGCTGTTCGAGGCCAGGATCCCCAAGGGCATGGCGCCGATCAGCGAGGTCGAGGGCACCGTCAGGATCGACGAGCAGGACAAGGCTCGCAAGATCGTGATCACGCCGGACGACGGCTCCGAGGAGGTGGCCTACCAGGTCTCGATGCGAGCCAGGCTGCTGGTGTCGGATGGCGACCACGTCCGGGTCGGCCAGCAGCTGATTGCTGGCGCGGTCAACCCGCACGAGGTCCTGCGCATCCTCGGCTCGCGCGAGGTGCAGCTGCACCTCGTGCACGAGGTCCAGGAGGTCTACCGGTCTCAGGGCGTGTCGATCCACGACAAGCACATCGAGATCATCATCCGGCAGATGCTCAAGCGGGTGAACGTGCTGGAGTCCGGCGACACCGATCTGCTGCCCGGTGAGCTGGTCGAGCGGCCGAAGTTCGAGGAGGTCAACCGCGCTGTTGTAGAGGCGGGCGGTACCTCGGCCGCTGGCCGCCCGGTGCTGATGGGCATCACGAAGGCGTCGCTCGCGACGGAGTCGTGGCTGTCGGCGGCATCCTTCCAGGAGACCACCAGGGTCTTGACCGATGCGGCGATCCACGCCAGGTCGGACTCGCTGGTCGGCCTGAAGGAGAACGTGATCATCGGCAAGCTGATCCCGGCCGGTACCGGCATGCAGCGCTACCGCGGCCTGCGTGTCGAGCCGACGGAGGAGGCCAAGGCGGCGATCTACCCGCAGACCTCCTACGACAGCCCGGCGGAATATGCGTTCGGCCAGGCGTCAGGTCAGGCGATTCCGCTTGAGGAGTACGACTTCGGGGCCTACAACAGATAGGGAACGAGGTCGCCGGAGGACGGCGCCGCGACCAGCGGGTCGCGGCGCCGTCCCCGCATCTGGCGTGCCGGCCGTCATCGCCGTGTGCGGCATCCGATCGTGGCGGGGCTCCAACCGCTCAGGACGGTAGCCGTGGGCACCGCGGGCGTCGTGATCGACGCCTCCGGCTATGCCTGGATTAGCGCGAGTTGGAGACTGTTGCTCATCTCTTCTGGCAACACTAGGCAACCCTCGCTGAATGCGGTCGGGCCGAGTCTGGCCGGTCGGCCCCATATACCAAGCTGTATGGCTTTCCGGCGATCAGGTCCGGGCCTGATTGGCCGGGGCCGCGTGCACGACTGGCAGGCCGGCGTTTTCAGCTAGGCGCATGAGGGTAGCGGCGTCCGCTGGCGCGGCCGCGAGCTGATCGTTGTTGAAGTACGCGAAGATGTCGGCGGTTGGCGGGAAGCAGTCGGCGATTCGGCTGAGCCATGCCCGAAGCGCCCGCTGGCCATAGCGGGGCCAGGGCTGGGCGGCGCCTTCGTGGAACCGGATGTACCCGAACGAGGCCGTCCGCCAGAGCGGGCCGAGCGGCCGGGCCCGGCGATCCGACCAGCACAGGGCGGCGTCGTGAACCGTCAGGACGGCCCTGATCTCTTGGGTGAGCCAGGATTCGTGCCGGAACTCCACGCAGACGCGGAGTTGCCGCGTCGCGTTCGACGTGAGGCTGGCGAACTGCGCCGAGAACTGGCCAAGACAATCGTCGAGAAGCTCGGCATCGGCGTGCATCGTCGGTGGCAGCTGCAATAGCACCGGCCCGAGCCGCTCGCCGAGCGCCGTCGCCGAGCTCAGCAGGCGATTGATCGGCTCGGCCGGTTCGCGGAGCCGGCGTATGTGGGTGAGGTAACGGCTCGCCTTGACCGCCATGAGGAATCCGGCGGGCGTGCGCGCCTGCCACGCCGCGAACGTGTCAGGGGCGGCCAGGCGATAAAAGGTGCCGTTGTTCTCGACCGTGGGGAAGTGGGTCGCGTACTGCTCGAGCCACTTCGATACCGGCACCTTTTCGGGATAGAAGGTCCCGCGCCAGTCCTGGTACTGCCAGCCCGACGTGCCAACGAATAGCGGCACCAGCGCCTCCTCTCGCGCGGCCGGTCGCGGGGGAATAGCCGCGCGGTGAGCGTGCCCCCGGCTTCCGGCGTTTGACCGCGCGGCCGGCCGGTAGTTGCGGTGGCGGGCGGGCTCCGTGACTGCGAGGGCCGGCGGGGCCCGGCCTTCTCTTCGGAGCGAGCTTAAGACCACAGTTCGGAATAAACTTTGGCAAATTCCGCTTGAACTCCGTACTGCCACTGATGGTGCAGCCTCAGGTGAGCGGATTCAGGCGGCAGTGCTGGTTGGTATTTGCTAGTCTGTTCTGCGGCGAAGAGCGAGGTGCCGCCCCGTTTGACAGCCCGCTTTGACCGGCGAGCCAGGGGTTAGGTATCCTGGTTCTCCGTGCCCATGCCTCATGGGTACGTGCACGTCTGCGTGACCGCGGTTTCGCGACCTCTGAGGGAATAACCCAGGGTCGACCAGCCGCGTGGCCAGGCGGGCAGCAAGACTTCCCTTCCGGAGTGCGGGTCCGTTTCGGGCCCGGGTGCGTCGTGAACACCGCGACACGCCCGACCGCGGGGGGCGGGCGGGCGGCTACCGAGGCAGGAACCAGCAGGCCAAGTACGTCCTAGGCCGCGCCCAGAGTGCGGTCGCGAGCGATCGCTGTGTCACACGACACAGCACAGGTAGGCCGCGCCAGCGGGCGCGGCACCGGGCTAGCCAATGGCCGGCCCGGCCAAAACCAGCAGGCGATAACAGCGCCGCGAGGCGCGGTAGAGAAGGCGGAGACGCGTTGCCCACGATCCAGCAGCTGGTCCGGAAGGGCCGGCAGGACAAGGTAGCCAAGAACAAGACTCCGGCGCTGCAGGGCAGCCCGCAGCGCCGCGGGGTATGCACGCGCGTCTACACCACCACGCCCAAGAAGCCGAACTCCGCCCTGCGGAAGGTGGCCCGCGTCCGGCTCACCAGCAAGATTGAGGTCACTGCCTACATACCTGGCGTCGGGCACAACCTCCAGGAGCACTCGATCGTGCTCGTGCGGGGCGGCCGCGTCCGCGACCTGCCCGGTGTGCGCTACAAGATCATCCGCGGCGCGCTGGACACGCAGGGTGTCCGCAACCGCAAGCAGGCACGCAGCCGCTACGGCGCGAAGAAGGAGAAGAGCTGACATGCCGCGCAAGGGCCCCGCGACCAAGCGGCAGCTCGTGACCGACCCGGTCTACGGCTCGCCGCTCGTCACCGCACTGGTGAACAAGGTTCTCAAGAGCGGCAAGCGTTCGCTCGCCGAGCGGATCGTCTACGGTGCGCTCGAGGGCTGCCGGGACAAGACGGGCAACGACCCTGTCGTCACCCTCAAGCGGGCGCTGGACAACGTCAAGCCGACGCTCGAAGTCCGCAGCCGCCGGGTCGGCGGTGCTACCTACCAGGTGCCCGTAGAGGTCCGTGCTTCCCGGAGCACAACGCTCGCGCTGCGCTGGCTGATCACCTATTCACGGCAGCGGCGTGAGAAGACCATGACCGAGCGGCTCATGAACGAGTTGCTTGATGCCAGCAACGGACTCGGGGCAAGCGTCAAGCGCCGTGAGGACACCCACAAGATGGCCGAGTCCAACAAGGCATTCGCTCACTACCGCTGGTAGTGGGCTCCCCACAGACCAAGGATCGAGGATCACCCACCGTGGCCGCGACACAGACCGCTACCGAACTCGCCAACGTCCGGAACATCGGCGTCATGGCGCATATCGACGCGGGCAAGACCACGACCACCGAGCGGATCCTGTTCTACACCGGCATCAACTACAAGATCGGTGAAGTCCACGAGGGCGCAGCCACGATGGACTGGATGGAGCAGGAGCAAGAGCGCGGCATCACCATCACGTCGGCAGCCACGACCGCGATGTGGCGGGATCACACCATCAACCTGATCGACACGCCTGGCCACGTCGACTTCACCGTCGAGGTGGAGCGGTCGCTGCGTGTTCTTGATGGTGCGGTTGCAGTCTTTGACGGCGTCGCCGGTGTCGAGCCGCAGTCCGAGACTGTCTGGCGGCAGGCGGACCGCTACGGCGTGCCGCGCATCTGCTTCGTCAACAAGATGGACAGGGTCGGCGCCGAGTTCCACCGCTGCGTGGACATGATCGCCGACCGGCTGGGCGCTACCCCGCTCGTGATTCAGCTGCCGTGGGGAGTCGAGTCTGACTTCCGTGGCGTGATCGACCTGGTCCGCATGCGCGGCCTGCTCTGGCAGACCGAGGGCAAGGGTGACACCTACGACATCGTCGCGATCCCGGACGACCACGTCGAGGCAGCCCGCGAGTGGCGGGACAAGCTCGTAGAGACCATCGCCGAGAACGACGAAGAGATGATGGAGCTCTACCTGGAAGGCACCGAGCCTGGTGTCGACCAGCTGGTCGCCGCGATCCGGCGCGCCACAATCGCGAGCAGCGTCACGCCGGTGCTGTGCGGCAGCGCGTTCAAGAACAAGGGCGTGCAGCCGATGCTGGACGCGATCGTGGACTTCCTGCCGAGCCCCGTCGACATCCCGTCGATTAGGGGTCACGCTGTCGGCAACGAGGAGATCCTCATCGAGCGGCACGCCGATCCGGCTGAGCCGTTCTCCGCGCTCGCCTTCAAGATCATGTCGGACCAGCATCTGGGCAAGCTCACGTACATCCGCGTCTACTCCGGCAAGCTCGACGCTGGCACCCAGGTGCTGAACTCAACCAAGGGCCGCAAGGAGCGGATCGGCAAGATCTACCAGATGCACGCCAACAAGCGCGAGGAGCGCCCGTCCGCGACGGCTGGCCAGATCGTGGCCGTGATGGGCCTGAAGGACACGACCACCGGTGACACGCTCAGCGACACGTCGCAGCAGGTCATTCTGGAGTCGATGACCTTCCCCGCGCCAGTCATCAACGTCGCCATCGAGCCCAGGACCAAGGGCGACCAGGACAAGCTCGGCACCGCGATTCAGCGGCTGGCGGAGGAGGACCCGACCTTCCAGGTCAGGACGGACGAGGAGACCGGCCAGACGATCATCTCCGGCATGGGCGAACTGCACCTGGAGGTGCTAGTCGACCGGATGCGCCGCGAGTTCAAGGTCGAGGCCAACATCGGCCGTCCGCAGGTCGCCTACCGCGAGACCATCCGCCGGAGGGTCGAGAAGGTCGAGTACACCCACAAGAAGCAGACCGGTGGTTCGGGCCAGTTCGGCCGGGTCATCATCAACCTCGAGCCGACCGGCGGCGACGGCGGCGGTTACGAGTTCGAGAACAAAGTGACCGGCGGCCGGGTGCCGCGGGAGTACATCCCGTCGGTGGACGCGGGCTGCCAGGAAGCCGCGGAGTTCGGCGTGCTCGCCGGCTACCCGATGGTCGACGTCAAGGTCACCCTGACCGACGGCGCGTACCACGAAGTGGACTCCTCCGAGCTCGCCTTCAAGATCGCCGGCTCGATGGCGTTCAAGAAGGCCGCGTCGCAGGCTGATCCCGTCCTGCTCGAGCCGATGATGGCGGTCGAGGTCAGGACGCCCGACGACTACATGGGCGACGTCATCGGCGACCTCAACAGCCGCCGAGGCCACATCCAGGCCATGGAGGAGAGGTCAGGGGTGCGGGTCGTCAAGGCCCTTGTCCCGCTGTCTGAGATGTTCGGCTACGTGGGCGACCTGCGGAGCCGGACGCAGGGGCGGGCGGACTACAGCATGCAGTTCGACTCGTATGCCGAGGTTCCGCCCAGCATCGCCAAGGAGATCATCGCCAAGGCACGCGGCGAGTAGTCAGAAGTAACGACGACACGAATCAAGCAGCGCGCGTCAGCGCCTGGCCCCGCCGCCGGCGGGGAAACGATCGCAACGAGGAGACACCAGTGGCGAAGGCGAAGTTCGAGCGGACCAAGCCGCACGTCAACATCGGCACCATCGGTCACATCGACCACGGCAAGACGACGCTGACCGCGGCAATTACCAAGGTGCTGCACGACAAGTACCCGAACCTTAATTCCTTCTCCGCCTTCGACCAGATCGACAACGCGAAGGAAGAGAAGGAGCGCGGGATCACGATCTCGATCTCGCATGTCGAGTACCAGACCGACAAGCGGCACTACGCGCATGTGGACTGCCCCGGTCACGCCGACTACATCAAGAACATGATCACCGGTGCGGCCCAGATGGACGGCGCCATCCTGGTGGTCGCCGCGACGGACGGCCCCATGCCGCAGACCCGTGAGCACGTGCTGCTGGCCCGTCAGGTGGGCGTGCCGTACATCGTGGTGGCGCTGAACAAGGCCGACATGGTCGATGACGAGGAGATCCTCGAGCTGGTCGAGCTCGAGGTCCGCGAGCTGCTCAGCACCTACGAGTTCCCCGGCGACGACCTGCCGGTGGTGCGAGTATCCGCGCTCAAGGCGCTCGAGGGCGACGCCGAGTGGTCGGAGAAGGTCGCTGAGCTGATGGCGGCCTGCGACGAGAACATTCCCGAGCCACAGCGCGAGATCGAGAAGCCGTTCCTGATGCCGGTCGAGGACGTGTTCTCGATCACCGGTCGCGGCACCGTGGTGACGGGCCGGATCGAGCGCGGTGTCATCCACACCGGCGACGAGGTCGAGATCATCGGCATCAAGGAGAAGTCGACCAAGACGATCGTCACCGGCGTCGAGATGTTCCACAAGATCCTCGACGAGGGCCAGGCGGGCGACAACGCCGGCCTGCTCCTGCGCGGCACCAAGCGCGAGGATGTGGAGCGCGGCCAGGTCATCATCAAGCCGGGCACCAACACCCCGCACACCGAGTTCGACGCCCAGGTCTACATCCTGTCCAAGGACGAGGGCGGCCGGCACACGCCGTTCTTCAACAACTACCGGCCGCAGTTCTACTTCCGCACCACCGACGTGACGGGCGTGGTGCACCTGCCGGAGGGCACCGAGATGGTGCTGCCCGGCGACAACACCGAGATGAAGGTCGACCTGATCCAGCCGATCGCCATGGAGGAGGGCCTGCGCTTCGCTATTCGCGAGGGCGGTCGTACCGTCGGCGCCGGCCGGGTTACGAAGGTCATCAAGTAGTGAGCTAACGGGCCCGGGGGCAACCCCGGGCCCGTCCCAAACGCCGGTCCGTAAGGGCGCGGCGACAGGCAGCGGACGTCTCTTGGTGGCGATCGCGAGGGCTGGCCGGAGGTCAGCCCGAGTGAGCGCCAGCGGGGGATCCCGGGGGTCGCCCCCCGGGGCAGACACAAAGGACAACGAAGCCACATGGCGGGACAGAAAATCCGCATCCGGCTCAAGGCCTATGACCACGAGGTCATTGACAGCTGGGCGCGGAAGATCGTCGATACGGTGATTCGTACCGGCGCTAAGGTCGCCGGCCCGGTGCCGCTGCCGACCGAGAAGAACGTCTACTGCGTTATCCGCTCGCCGCACAAGTACAAGGACTCGCGCGAGCACTTCGAGATGCGCACGCACAAGCGGCTGATCGACATCATCGACCCGACGCCAAGGACAGTCGACTCCCTGATGCGGCTCGACGTTCCGGCCGGCGTCGACATCGAGATCAAGCTGTAGCAAGCCGGAGAAACAGAAAGCACTGTGATGACCAAGCAGATCAAAGGGGTCCTGGGCACCAAGCTCGGTATGACCCAGGTCTTCGCCGATGACGGCAGGATCGTTCCCGTCACGGTGGTCGCGGCCGGCCCTTGCGTCGTCACCGCGGTGCGGACCCCGGCCACGGACGGCTACACGGCCGTGCAGCTCGGCTTCGGCGAGATCGACCCGCGCAAGGTCACCAAGCCGGTGGCGGGTCACTTTGCCAAGGCTGGCGTCACCCCGCGCCGGTACCTGGTGGAGCTGCGGACCGACAACGCCACCGACTACACGGTCGGCCAGGAGATCACGGCCGAGACGTTCGCGGCGGGCGAGCTGATCGACGTGACGGCCACCAGCAAGGGCAAGGGCTTCGCCGGCGTGGTGAAGCGCCACGGCTTCAAGGGCCTGAGCTCCTCGCACGGCACCAAGCGGAAGCACCGCGCGCCAGGCTCGATCGGCGGCTGCGCCTATCCGGGCCGCGTCTTCAAGGGCGTGCGGATGGCTGGCCGGATGGGCGGCGAGCGCACGACTGCCGCAAACCTGACCCTGCACGGTGTCGACGCCGGCCGCGGCCTGCTGCTCATCAAGGGCGCCGTCCCCGGCCCTGCCGGCTCGCTCGTTCTCGTCCGCAACGCCGTTAAGTCCCCAGTCAAGAGTGAGGCGAAATGAGCCCCGCCCAGACGAGCTCCGCAGCCTCGGGAGGCCGCGCCAGGTCTGCCTCTGCCAAGTCAACGGCGGCCAAGCCGGCGACCGCGCAGCTGCCTGCGGAGATCTTCGACGCCAAGGTCAACGTGCCGCTGATTCATCAGGTCGTAGTGGCGCAGGAAGCTGCGGCCCGACAGGGCACGCACGCCACGAAGACCCGCGGCGAGGTTCGCGGTGGCGGCCGCAAGCCGTACCGGCAAAAGGGCACCGGCCGCGCCCGTCAGGGCTCTACGCGTGCGCCGCAGTTCGCGGGCGGCGGCGTGGTCCATGGCCCGCATCCACGCTCGTATGAGCAGCGAACCCCGAAGAAGATGAAGGTCGCCGCGCTGCGCGGCGCGCTGTCTGACCGGGCCAGGCATGACCGGGTGCACGTGGTCGCCGGAATCGTCGACGGCGACGTGCCCAAGACGAAGAGCGCGATTGCCGCGCTGACCGCCCTCACGGGGCCGACGGCGCACGTGCTCGTGGTCGTCGCGGCCGCCGACAGCGTTACCCGGCTCAGCCTGCGCAACGTGCCAGGCGTGAACGTGCTGAGCGAGGGTCAGCTGAACACCAGAGACGTGCTGGTGAGTGACCACGTGGTCTTCACGCAGGAGGCGCTCGACGGCTTCGTGGCGCGGACCACCGGCGGCGCGAGCACGTCCGCGGCGTCCGGCCAGAAGGCACGGCAGGAGGACGAGCAGCAGTGAACAAGACGGTCAACCCGCGCGACATCCTGCTGCGACCGGTGATCTCGGAGAAGAGCCTCCGGCTCGCCGACGAGGGCAAGTACACCTTCATCGTCGCGCCCGGCACGCACAAGGTCCAGATCCGCCAGGCCGTCGAGGCCACCTTCAACGTCAAGGTCACGGGCGTCAACACGGTCAACAGGCCGGGCAAGCGCCGGCGCACCCGCTTCGGCTGGGGCAAGCGCCCGGACACCAAGCGCGCCATCGTCAGTCTCGCCGCTGGCGACCGGATTGAGCATTTCGGCGGACCGGTCAGCTAGCCGGCGATCACGAGGAGCTTTAGCAGATGGCTATCAGAAAGTACAAGCCGACTACCGCCGGGAGGCGGGGCGCGAGCGGCTCCGACTTCTCCGAGGTCACTAGGAGTGAACCGGAGAAGAGCCTGGTGCGTCCGCTGCACGGTCACGGCGGCCGGAACGTATACGGCCGCATCACGACGCGGCACCAAGGTGGCGGGCACAAGCGCGCCTACCGACTGATCGATTTCCGGCGGGCCGACAAGGACGGCGTGCCAGCGAAGGTTGCGCACATCGAGTACGACCCGAACCGGACGGCGCGGATCGCGCTGCTGCATTATGCCGACGGCGAGAAGCGCTACATCATCGCGCCCGTGGGCCTGAAGCAGGGCGACCGCGTCGAGAACGGCCCCGCCGCGGACATCAAGACCGGCAACTGCCTGCCGCTGCGCAACATCCCAACCGGCACGATGGTGCACGCCATCGAGCTCCGGCCAGGCGGCGGCGCGAAGATCGCGCGGTCGGCGGGCTCTGGCGTGCAGCTGCTGGCCAGGGAGGGCAACCGCGCCACGCTGCGGATGCCGTCTGGCGAGATCCGGATGGTCGACGTCGCCTGCCGCGCCACGGTTGGCGAAGTAGGCAACGCCGAGCAGGGCAACATCAAGCTCGGCAAGGCCGGCCGCAGTCGCTGGAAGGGCCGCAGGCCCACTGTGCGCGGTGTGGCCATGAACCCGGTCGACCACCCGATGGGTGGTGGTGAGGGCAAGACCTCAGGTGGTCGCCACCCAGTCAGCCCGTGGGGCCGGCCAGAGGGACGGACCCGTCCGGCGCACAAGCCCAGCGACAAGATGATTACCCGCCGGCGCGGCAAGAAGAAGCGGTAGGAGCACTGACCGATGCCTCGTAGCCTTAAGAAGGGTCCCTTCGTGGACGACCACCTGATGAAGAAGGTGGACGGCCAGAACGACAAGGGCACCAAGAACGTCATCAAGACGTGGTCGCGCCGCTCGATGATCGTCCCGGCGATGCTCGGCCACACGATCGCCGTGCACGACGGCCGCAAGCACGTGCCGGTATTCATCACCGAGGCGATGGTCGGGCACAAGCTCGGCGAGTTCGCGCCGACCCGTACCTTCCGCAGCCATGTGCGTGACGACCGGCGCAGCCGACGGTAACGACAGGCCAGCTGACAACCGACCAGCTAACAGACACGAAGAAGAGCGAGACTGAGATGGAAGCAAGGGCTAAGGCGCGGTACGTGCGCGTCACGCCGCGGAAGGCCCGCCGCGTGGTGGACCTCATCCGCGGCATGCCTGCCGACCAGGCGCAGGCGACGCTTTCGTTCGCGCCGCAGTCGGCGAGCGACCCCGTCGGCAAGGTGCTGGCTAGCGCCATCGCCAACGCCGGGCACAACAGCCATGTCGACGCCAGATCGCTCATCGTGAGCCGCGCCTGGGTGGACGAGGGGCCGACGCTCAAGCGCTTCCGGCCGCGGGCCCAGGGCCGTGGCTACCGGATCAACAAGCGCACCAGCCACATCACGGTCATCGTGTCCGACGATGGCGCTGCGACCACCGGTGCCGCGGGCACCAGTGCGCAGGGCAGGCGTGCGTCAGGCAGGAGCGCCTCGGACAGGGGCGCGTCGAACACCGGTGCGTCAAGGAGCAGGGAGAGGACCCGCTAGTGGGCCAGAAAGTGAACCCGCACGGGTTCCGGCTGGGCATCACCACCGACTTCAAGAGCCGGTGGTACGCCAACAAGCTATACAAGGACTACGTCGCCGAGGACGTTGCCATCCGGCGGCTGCTTCAGCGCGGCATGGAACGGGCCGGCATCTCCAAGGTGGAGATCGAGCGGACAATGGACCGCGTCCGCGTGGATATCCACACCGCCCGGCCGGGCATCGTGATCGGTCGCCGCGGCGCCGAAGCTGACCGCATCCGCGGCGACCTGGAGAAGCTGACCGGCAAGCAGGTCCAGCTCAACATCCTCGAGGTCAAGAACCCTGAAGTTGATGCGCAGCTAGTGGCACAGGGAGTGGCCGAGCAGCTGTCTAGCCGCGTCTCGTTCCGGCGGGCCATGCGCAAGGCCATGCAGACCGCGATGAAGAGCGGCGCGAAGGGCATCCGTGTCCAGTGCTCTGGTCGGCTCGGCGGCGCTGAGATGTCAAGGTCCGAGTTCTACCGCGAGGGCAGGGTGCCCTTGCACACGCTGCGCGCCGACATCGACTACGGCTTCTACGAGGCGCGCACCACGTTCGGCCGGATCGGCGTCAAGGTCTGGATCTACCGCGGCGAGGCGGCGGCGACGAGGGCTGAGCGCGAGGCCGCGCAGGCGGCCCTGCGCGCCGGGCAGCGCCCAGGCGGGCCCGGCGGCGGCCGTGACCGGGATCGGGACGGCGGCCGGGACCGTCCGCAACGCGGGCAGCGTCGTCGGCCCGGCTCTCCGGACGGAACCGACAGGCCGGCTGCGGCGCCGCCTGCCGATACCGGTGCTGGTGCTGGTGCTGGTGCTGGTGCTGGTGCTCAGGATGTCACAGCCAATCCTCCGGCCACATCGGGTGAGGAGGGCTAAGTCATGCTGATACCGCGGCGGACCAAGCACCGTAAGCAGCATCGGCCGGATCGCTCTGGCGTGGCCAAGGGCGGCACCAGGGTGACGTTCGGTGAATACGGCATCCAGGCGGTTGAGCACTCTTACGTCACGAACAGGCAGATCGAGGCCGCTCGTATCGCCATGACGCGCCATATCCGGCGTGGCGGCAAGGTGTGGATCACGATCTACCCGGACCGGCCGCTGACCAAGAAGCCGGCCGAGACGCGGATGGGCTCAGGCAAGGGCGCGCCCGAGTGGTGGATCGCGAACGTGAAGCCGGGCCGGGTGATGTTCGAGCTGTCTGGCGTACCTGAGCCGGTGGCCAGGGAAGCACTCCGGCGCGCCATGCACAAGCTCCCGATGAAATGCAAGTTCGTGAAGCGCGAAGTGGGGGAGGCGTGATGGCCAAGGGACTGGCAGCCGCTAACCTTCGAACCTCGACCGAGGAAGAGCTTGATCTGAAGCTGACCGAGGCGAAGATCGAGCTGTTCAACCTCCGCTTCCAGGCGGCCACAGGCCAGCTGGAAAGCCACGGGCGACTGCGAGCCGTCCGCAAGGAGATCGCGCGCATCTACACGGTGAAGCGTGAGCGCGAGCTCGGCATCGTGGTTGTCGAAAGTGAGGAATCCGTCGATGAGTGAGGCGACTACCATCGTGCAGTCGCGTGGTTACCGCAAGGTCCGGGAGGGCCTCGTGGTGAGCGACAAGATGGACAAGACCGTCGTTGTAGAGGTCGAGGACCGGGTTAAGCACCCGAAGTACGACAAGATCATCCGGCGGACGAAGCGGTACAAGGCACACGACGGCGAGAATGCGTGCGGCGTCGGTGACCGGGTGCTGCTGATGGAGATCCGGCCGCTGTCGGCGACCAAGCGCTGGCGAGTGGCAGAGATCTTGGAGAAGGCCAAGTAGCAGGGCCAGCCGGGCCAACCGGACGGGCAGGCGCGTGAAGAAGCAGGAGTTGACGTGATCCAGCAGGAGTCGCGGCTTAAGGTCGCCGACAACACCGGAGCCAAGGAGATCTTGTGCATCCGCGTGCTCGGCGGCTCGAGCAGGCGATACGCGGGCATCGGCGACATCATCGTCGCGACCGTCAAGGATGCCCTCCCGGGTGCCGGGGTCAAGAAGGGCGACGTCGTGAAGGCCGTCGTGGTGCGGACCCGCAAGGAGCGGCGCCGCGGTGACGGCTCGTACATCCGCTTCGACGAGAACGCTGCCGTGCTGATCCGGGATGGCGGGGACCCGCGCGGTACCCGCATCTTCGGCCCGGTCGGCCGCGAGCTACGCGAGAAGCGGTTCATGCGCATCATCTCGCTTGCACCGGAGGTGTTGTGATGGCCGGACCCAGCAAGCCGCAGCAGGGAAGGGCGCGCCGGATGAAGATCAGGAAAGGCGACAAGGTCCTCGTGATCGCGGGCAAGGACCGCGGCCGGGAGGGCACGGTCATCGCCGTCCGGCCGGACCGCCAGCAGGTGCTAGTCCAAGGCGTGAACCTCATCCGGAAGAACACCAAGGTCAATTACCAGGGTCAGCGCGGTGCCAAGGAGGGCGGCATCGTGACCCAGGAGGCGCTGATCCACATCAGCAACGTTCAGCTGATCGATCCGGAGACCAAGGCTCCGACCAGGGCCGGGTACCGGACCGACGGAGATAAGAAGGTCCGGGTATCACGGGCCAGCGGTAAGGACATCTGATGGCTGCCACTACAACCAACGACGCTGCGGCTGCTGACCGGCCCACGCGTGTCCCGCCGCGCCTGAGGGAGCGCTACCGCAGCGATATCCATGGTGCGCTGCTTGAGGAGTTCGGCTACCCCAACGTCATGCAGGTGCCAACGGTCACCAAGATCGTGGTGAACATGGGTGTCGGCGAGGCGGCCAGGGACGCCAAGCTCATCGACGGCGCCGTCCGGGACCTGACAATCATCACCGGGCAGAAGCCCGCGGTGGCCAGAGCACGCAAGTCCATCGCCCAGTTCAAGCTGCGCGAGGGAATGCCGATCGGTGCCCACGTGACCCTGCGCGGGGACCGGATGTGGGAATTCCTCGACCGCCTGCTTTCGATCGCGCTGCCACGAATCCGTGACTTCCGCGGCCTGAGCGACCGCCAGTTCGACGGTCGCGGCAACTACACCTTCGGCCTGACCGAACAACTTATGTTCCACGAGATCAACCCCGATCAAGTGGACAGGCAGCGCGGCATGGACGTCACCGTCGTCACGTCCGCGACCACCGACGCTGAGGGCCGCTCATTGCTGCGGCGACTCGGCTTCCCGTTCAAGGAGAACTAAGCAGTGGCGAAGAAGAGCCTCGTCGCCAAGGCCAAGCGCAAGCCCAAGTTCGCGGTACGCGCCTACACCCGGTGCTCCAGGTGCGGTCGTCCGCGGGCCGTCTACCAGCGGTTCGGCCTGTGCCGGATCTGCTTCCGGTCGATGGCACACCGCGGCGAGCTGCCCGGCATCACCAAGTCCAGCTGGTAACCGCCGCGCAAGCGGCGCAATCGGGCGCGCAAGCGTCCGGCAAGAACGACCAACCTGGGCGCCACAAGCGCCCACCGACCACGCCGAAGGTCCCCGGTGCTTACGAACACAGGGAAACCGCGGCGAGGAGGGCCATCAGGCCATGACCATGACCGACCCGGTTGCAGACATGCTGACCCGGCTGCGCAACGCCAACTCGGCATACCACGACGCCGTCACGATGCCGCACTCGAAGATCAAGGTGCACGTCGCCGAGATCCTCCAGCAAGAGGGCTACATCGCCAGCTGGAAGGTGGAGGACGCTGAGGTTGGCAAGAACCTGGTGATCTCGCTCAAGTTCGGGCCGACCAGGGAGCGCTCCATCGCGGGCCTCAAGCGGGTCTCCAAGCCAGGCCTGCGCGTTTACGCGCGCAAGGACAACCTGCCGCGTGTGCTCGGCGGCCTGGGCGTAGCGATCATCTCGACGTCCTCCGGCCTGATGACCGACAAGCAGGCCAAGAAGAAGGGCGTGGGCGGGGAAGTCCTCGCCTACGTCTGGTAGGGGAATCAGCTATGTCGCGAATTGGACGGCTGCCGATCGTCATCCCGGGCGGCGTCGATGTCAGCGTCAACGGCCGAAAGGTGCACGTGAAGGGGCCGAAGGGCGAGCTGAGCCTGGAGGTGACCGCGCCAATCGAGGTTCACCAGGCCGACGGCGTCATCACCGTGACCAGGCCAAGCGACGAGGGCGAGATCCGGGCCCTGCACGGCCTGTCCCGCTCGCTGATCGCCAACATGGTCATCGGCGTCACCGAGGGCTACCGCAAGACAATGGAGATCGTCGGCGTTGGCTACCGCGTCCAGGCCAAGGGCCAGGACCTCGAGTTCGCACTCGGGTTCAGCCACCCGGTGCCCGTACCGGCGCCGGCCGGGATCACCTTCAGGGTCGAGACCCCTACCAGGTTCGTGGTGGAAGGCATCGACAAGCAGCAGGTGGGCGAAGTCGCTGCGAATATCCGGAAGCTGCGCAAGCCGGACCCATACAAGGGGAAGGGCGTGCGGTACCAGGGCGAGCAGGTCCGCCGCAAGGTCGGGAAGGCTGGTAAGTAAGACATGTCTGGCACCAAGACCAGGGCGCATGCCCGGATCACCGGCCACACCGCGCCGCGCATCTCCTCGCGGCAGCGGCGGCACCTGCGTGTTCGCAAAAAGGTGGAGGGCAGCGCCGCTCGGCCCCGGCTGGCGGTCACACGTTCGGCCAAGAACACGTTTGCCCAGCTCATCGATGACACCCTGGGGGTAACGCTCGCGTCTGCGTCTACCCTTGATGAATCGATCCGCAGCGCGGCCGGCGATAAGACGGCCAAAGCAAAACAGGTCGGGGCGCTGCTAGCGGCGCGGGCCGGGCAGGCCGGTATCAGCACGGCTGTCTTTGACCGCGGCGGCTACGCGTATCACGGCCGGGTAGCTGCGCTGGCCGACGGGGCGCGCGAGGGCGGGCTCGCTCTCTGATGACACGCAGTCTCCTGACTAGCACAGCAGCGCACGGCGCGACACCTCGCGCCCGACGACAGAAGAGGAAGATCTGATGGCAGCAACACCGCGGCGCGGCGCCGGTGGCGGCGGCGAACGGCGCGAGCGCCGCGACGACCGTCGCGGGGCCGGGCCAGAGAAAGGCACTGCGTACCTTGAGCGCGTGGTCACCATCAACCGTGTGGCAAAGGTCGTGCAGGGTGGCCGCAGGTTCAGCTTCACCGCGCTCGTCGTGGTGGGCGACGGCAACGGCATGGTCGGGGTCGGCTACGGCAAGGCAAAAGAGGTGCCAGCCGCGATCGCCAAGGGCGTCGAGGCCGCAAAGAAGGCGTTTTTCCGCGTCCCTCGGATCGGCGGCACGATCCCGCACACGGTCCAGGGTGAGGAATCCGCCGGCGTTGTCCTGCTGAAGCCCGCCAGCCCCGGTACGGGCGTCATCGCCGGCGGCCCAGTCCGTGCGGTCCTGGAGTGCGCCGGCATTCACGATGTGCTGTCGAGGTCGCTCGGCTCGTCGAACCCGATCAACGTCGTGCACGCCACGGTGCGGGCGCTCAAGAGCCTGAACCGGCCTGAGGAGATCGCAGCTCGGCGTGGCCTGCCGATCGAGCACGTGGCGCCAGCCGCCATGCTCAGGGCTCGTGCCGCGGCTGCCACCGCGGGCGCGGCCAGCAACGGCGCGGCCGCCCCGGCCTCAGCAGATACGACGAGCTGAGGCGGAGCTAACCGATGGCAGAGCTGAAGGTCACCCAGATCAAGTCCAAGATCGGTGCGAAGAAGGAGCATCGCGACTCGCTACGCTCCCTCGGGCTGCACCGCATCGGCGACATCGTCGTCAAGCAAGACCGGCCCGAGATCCGCGGCATGATCAAGGCGGTGCGCCACCTGGTCACCGTGGAGGAGGTTGACTAACAATGGCAGACACCGAGTCCCGCAAGGCTGGCGAGCCCGGCGGCCGGGCCGGGCTGAAGATTCACCATCTCCGCCCGGCGCCTGGCGCGCACATCGAGCGGACCAGGGTCGGCCGCGGCGAGGCCTCTAAGGGCAAGACGGCCGGGCGCGGTACAAAGGGCAGCAAGGCCCGGAACCAGATTCCGGAGTTCTTTGAGGGCGGCCAGATGCCGCTGCACCGCCGCCTGCCCAAGCTGAAGGGCTTCTCGAACTCCCAGTTCAAGACGACGTATCAGGTCGTCAACCTGGACCGGCTAGCCGCCCTCTACCCAGAGGGTGGCGCCGTAACGCCGGAGAACCTGGCGGCCAAGGGCGCGGTTCGGTCCGGCGAGCTGGTCAAGATCCTCGGCCAGGGCGAAGTCGCAGTAGCGCTGCAGGTCAACGCCCACAAGTTCTCGGCTTCGGCCCGCGCCAAGATCACCGCACTAGGCGGAACTGTTACTGAACTGTGAGATGACCGCCGCCCTATGTCGCGTTCGGGCCAGCTTAAACTCCGCTGGCCCGGACTTGCATGCGGTCAGCACCATGCACGCTGCATGGCTAGCGGACCTCCACCGGCACGTTAGACTTCGGCGAGCACTTCGCCGCCCATGCAGGGGCGCAAGCTGGCGACTAGCGGTGCTGTCCCGCGACAGGAGCGGCACATGATGTTGAGCAATCGAGTAGGGGACGGCGCATGCTGACAGCGTTCATCCGGGCATTTAGGACGCCCGACCTGCGCAAGAAGCTGCTCTTCACGGTTTTCATCCTGGCCGTCTTCCGGCTCGGATGTTCCCTGCCGACGCCCGGCGTATCCGAGGCCGCGGTCCGGATCTGTGAAGGCGCGGCATCGAAGGTCGGCCCGCTCCAGCTGGTTAACCTCTTCAGCGGCGGCTCGCTCACCAAGCTCAGTGTCTTCGCGCTCGGCATCATGCCGTACATCACGGCGAGCATCATCTTGCAGTTGCTCGCGGTCGTGATCCCGCGGCTAGAGACGCTCCGGAAGGAAGGCCAGACCGGGCAGGCGAAGATCACGCAGTACACCCGGTACCTCACCATCGCGCTGGCGATCCTCCAGTCCACCGGCATCATCGCGCTGGCCAGGTCCGGCAACCTGATCCCCGGTTGTACCGCGACGCTGATCCCGAACCCGTCGGTCTTCACGATCACAACCATGGTCATCATCATGAGCGCCGGCACCGCCGTGATCATGTGGCTGGGCGAGCTCGTCACCGACCGCGGCGTCGGCAATGGCATGTCCGTGCTGATCTTCACCCAGATCATCGCGGTCGTGCCTGGCCAGCTAGGCCTCATCCTGAAGCAGCGGGGCCCTTTCACCTTCACGCTGGTGCTCATCATGGGCGTGGCGATCATCGCGTTCGTTGCCCTGATGGAGCAGGCACAGCGGCGCATCCCGATCCAGTACGCCAAACGGATGATCGGCCGCCGGATGTATGGCGGCACGTCGACGTATATCCCGCTGAAGGTGAACCAGGCGGGCGTCATCCCGGTCATCTTCGCCTCGTCGCTGCTGTACATCCCTCAGCTCGCTTCCCAGCTATTCGGCCACAACTCGGTCACAGGGTGGGCCGGGTGGGTGAACGCCAACCTGGTGCTCAGCGACAAACCCGCATACGCGATCTCGTTCTTCGTCCTCATCGTGTTCTTCACTTACTTCTACGTGTCGATCACCTTTAACCCGACCGAGGTGGCCGACGGCATGAAGAAGAGCGGGGGCTTCATCCCGGGCATCAGACCGGGCGGTCCCACGGCGGGCTACCTCAGCCACGTGCTCAGCAGGCTGACCGCGGCCGGCTCGCTCTACCTGGGGCTGGTCGCGCTAATCCCGGTGATCGCCATCGGCCTGCTCAGCGCAACGGCCCAGTTCCCGCTCGGGGGTACCAGCATCCTGATCATGGTGGGCGTCGGCCTCGATACCGTGAAGCAGATCGAGAGCCAGCTCCAGCAGCGTAACTACGAGGGCTTTCTGCGGTAGTGCGACTCGTCCTCGTCGGGCCCCCCGGTGCGGGCAAGGGGACACAGGCCCAGTTCATCGCCTCACACCTGTCGATACCGAAGATCTCGACAGGGGACATCTTCCGGCACAACGTGAGCACCGGAACGGAACTCGGTCGCCAGGCGAAGGAGTTCATGGACCGCGGTGACCTGGTCCCGGACGAGGTGACGATCGCGATGGTGGTCGCCAGGCTCGAGGAGGATGACGCGCAGAGCGGGTTCCTGCTCGACGGTTTCCCCCGCAACGTTCCCCAGGCCGAGACGCTGCGGAAGCTGCTGGCCGACTGGGACACCAAGCTGGACATAGTTCTCGAGCTGGTCGTGGACGACGACGAGGTTGTCCGGCGCCTGTCGGGACGCCGGACGTGCCGCGTCTGCGGCCGCATCTGGCACGTGCTCTTCGAGCCACCCACTAGGGCCGGGCTGTGCGACGACTGCGGCGGCGAGCTCTTCCAGCGCGACGACGACCGGGAGCAGACCATCAGGCACCGGCTCGATGTCTACGCCGAGCAGACGCGGCCGCTGATCAGCTTCTACGCCGACGATGGGATCCTGCTCGGCATCGACGCGACCGGGCCGGTCGAAGAGATCACGGCCAGGGCTATGGCCGGCTTGCGCCGGTTCATCACGTGAACCGGAGGCCCTCCCGGCGGGGTACCGTGAAAGTCGTTGCGCGGGAGGTGCCATGCGGCTGAGACGGGACGACCCGATCGAAGTAAAAACTCCGGACCACCTTGCCATCATGCGCGAGGCCGGACTAGTGACTGCTGCTGCGCTGCGCGCCGTCGTCGACGCCGTCGAGCCTGGCATCACGACGGCCGAGCTGGACGCTATTGCCGAGCGTGAGATCCGCGCGGCTGGCGCGGTGTCGTCCTTCAAGGGTTACTTCGGCTACCCGGCCACGATCTGTACGTCCATTAACGAGCAGATTGTGCACGGTATCCCTAGTCCCCGGCAGGTGCTGCACGATGGCGATGTGCTGTCGGTGGACTGCGGCGCCATCGTGCGCGGCTGGCATGGCGACTCGGCGGTGACGACCCGCGTCGGCGCCGCGGCTGACGGCGGCCCGTACAGCCAGGAGGAGCTTGCCGGCCTGCTGCACGCGTGCGAGCTCGCCTTGTGGCACGGACTGGCGCAGGCTGAGCCGGGTCACCGCCTCACTGACATCTCGCATGCAGTGGAAACGGCGGCCCACCGCGCAGGCTCGTACGGAATCATCAGGGAATACACCGGGCACGGCATCGGCACGCGGATGCACATGGATCCGCCAGTGCCGAATTACGGGCGGCCGGGCCGTGGTCCCCTGCTCGTGCCTGGCATGGCGCTGGCGATCGAGCCGATGCTTGTGCTTGGCAGCGCGGAGACGGCCGTGCTGGACGACGACTGGACGGTCGTGACAGTCGACGGCAGCTGGGCCGCTCACTTCGAGCACACCGTAGCCATCACCGAGGACGGACCGCTCGTGCTGACGGCCGAAGACGCCGGGGCCTCCGGCTTCGCCGCGCTGCAAGCCGGGCGGCTAATCCAGGCACCTGAACAGGTCGGGGCCACCGGGGCCATCGTCACAGCGGAAGGGGCGCGCAATGGCATATGACCCTAATATCCGTGCGTCTGACGCTAACCGCGACCGGGCGGCTTCGCTGCTCAGGGAGCACCATGCAGCCGGCCGGCTGACGGCCGAAGAGTTCAGCGAGCGGCTGGACCGCGCCTTCGCGGCCAAGACCGTGGGCGAGATCGATGCCTTGCTGAAGGACCTGCCTGGTATCGACCTGTACCGCCTGCCAGATGCCGCGCTAACCCGGCCGCCTCGTCAGCGTCAGGCCGCCGTGCCACATCCCGGAAGCCGAGCGTCGGGAGCATGGCGCGCCGCGTGGGGCGTCTGGCTGACCGTGAGCGCTGTCTGCTTCGTAGTCTGGGGACTGACCAGCGCGCCGGGCTATGTCTGGCCGCTCTGGGTGGCTGGACCCTGGGGCGCCATCCTGGCCTGCAGCTGGCTGACTGCCAGCGTCGGCCGGAGCAGCTGGGGCAGGCCCGGCATTGGTGGCGAATCAGGCCGCGGACAGCTACCGCGCGGCGACGAGGATCTGCCCGGGCGGCGTGACGGCTGACGCCCCGATCGGGCACGGCCTGAGGAGGCGCCGGCTCAGGAATATCCT
>DATIOU010000086.1:0-1682 GCA_035472835.1 Streptosporangiaceae bacterium
CGGATTCCCCGATGTCAGCGCGAACAAGTCACGCGCGTCGACTGAGCTTCCCGCGCTGAGCTGCCGCACGGCTTGCTGCGACAGCCGGCGCAGCGGCAGATGCCGTACGTGGTCACTGCGGGATGCCTGGCCCAGCAGGCCGTGGAGCGGGTGCTCGCGGTTCAGTTCGTCGTCGCGGTAGGTGAGGACGAGGACGGCCGGCAGGTCCGCGATCCGCCGGATGAGGTAGCGCAGCGCGTCGAGCGTCGCGTCGTCCGCCCAGTGAACGTCCTCGATAACCAGCACGGTCGGATGCTCGGTCCAGGTCAGTTCGGCGCGTAGGGCAGCGAGCACGCGGTCGCGTTCGCTGCCATCCGTCACCGCGGTGCTGAGCTCGGTTCCCACGCTGCCGACCAGGTCGCGGAACGGGCCAAGGGTTCGCGGGGTCGCCAGATCATCGCAGTAGCCGACGAGCATCCTGCCCTTGGCGGGCAGATGGGAGCGCACCGCCTCGACCAGGCTGGACTTGCCGATCCCCGCCTCGCCCATGACCAGCACAACGGACCCGTGGCCGTCGGCGGCCTCCCGCACGGCATTAGCGAGCAGCGACAGTTCAGCGTCGCGCTCCAGAATGCCCAGCCTCATGCCCTGAGTGTAAAAGGATGGCAAGCCTGCCAACGCGCCGCTGCTCAGCCGGGTACCTGAGGGATCCGGACTTCACGAACCTACCGTTCTGGTACCGCGGTACATGGCGCGCGCCGGTCCGGACCTGGCTGTACCGGATCGCGGCCAACCCATGCCGGCCAGCCCATCCGGAGGCGAGGACCAAGGCGGACGAGCCGTAGCCGCCGCCATCGCACGCTGGGGACACGCGCCGGAACCTCCCTCGGTGCGCCCGGCCTGCTGATGCTGTCGGCGCTGGCGATCGAGCTGACCGCCGCCGGCACGGGATCCAGCTACGGAGCTCTGAACCGGTGGCGTCGTCCCCAGGATCGGTAGCCGCAGTCCCGGAATCGGTAACGGCCACCGATGCGCGGGCTGCAACCCCTCCATGACCCTGGACCGAGCGGCACAACGGTGCCGAGCTGATCAACGGTGAGGAAGCGATCCCATGCTGAACCCCTATATTTATGCCGCGCTCGTGCACGAGCGCCATCAGACATTTCTGGCGCAGGCGGAGACCGACCGGCGGGCACGGCAGGCGCGGTTGCACCGGCAGCAGGCGGGCACACACGGTGCCCGCAGATCGCCGCGGCGCTGGCGCCCAGCCTGGCTACAGCGCGGCCGGAGCCGCCTGCTCGGTCACCAGCCGGGCCGCGCGGTGACGGGCAGGCCGGTAGTGCTCCGCGACGGGTCCACGGTGCTGATCCGGCCGGTCGACAGCGCTGACGCCCCGCTGCTGGCCGACGGCTTCGCCCGGCTGAGCGCCCGGTCCCGCCAGCTGCGGTTCCTGACGCCGACGAAGGAACTGTCACCAGCCGAGCTGCGCTACTTCACCGACGTCGACCACCACAACCATGAGGCGCTCGGCGCGCTGGATCACGCCGACGGGCGCGGTGTCGGCATCGCCCGCTACGTCCGCGACGCCGACGACCCGCAGGCCGCCGAGATCGCGGTCACCATCATCGACGACTGGCAGGGCCGCGGGCTCGGCACCGAACTGGTGGCCCAGCTATCTGAGCGTGCCCGCTCCGAAGGCATCC
>DATIOU010000087.1:0-28101 GCA_035472835.1 Streptosporangiaceae bacterium
GACTGGCCAGATACGGTCCTGGTTCGCCGCGGCGGGCTTCCAGGAACTGGCATTCGACACGCCCGCGACGGCCACCATGACGGGAGTAGGAGTGCACCGGCGTCAGCTCTCGGCCCTGACGGAAGGGCACGAAACAGCCTCCCCGATCGACGTCGCGCAGTCGTCACCAAGCGCGCGGCTGTTCACGTTCCGCGCCCGACCGCCCGTTACCTAGCGCTGGCTCGGCTCCCTGCTCGCAACTCGCAACCAACTACAACGCTCCGCCGTTCTCCGACGTCCTAAGCGGTGTCAGTACTAAGGCAAAGGAGAACCCCATGAAGCTGACCTCTCACGCCGCCCGGCGTGGCATCGCGGCCGCCGCCATTGCAAGCGCTGCCATCCTGCTGCCTGCCGTCGCGTTTGCGTCGTCGAGTGGCGGCAGCGCCGCCGGCGCGGCCATGCCCATACATCGTTGCTTTGATAGCGAGCTCACCGTATGGCTCGGGTCGCCCGGCGACGCCGCGGCCGGGAGCGCGTACTACGACCTGGAGTTGTCCAACACCTCGCGCTCCACGTGCACGCTATTCGGGTTCCCCGGCGTCTCGGCGAACAACGGCGGCGGTCAGCTTGGCAGCGCGGCGGGCCGTGATCACTCGCGCCCGGCGCAGCGTGTCGTGCTGAGGCCAGGCGCCACCAGCCATGTGATCCTTCAGGTCGTCGACGTTGGCAACTACCCGGTGACCGTGTGCAGGCCGGTGCGCGCCCAGAATCTCCGCGTCTACCCGCCAGGCGCCTTCGCCTCGATTGAGATGCCGTTCCAGGGCGCGTTCGGGGCGTGCAGCCGAAAGGGACCGGTATACCTGCAGGTCACCCCCGTCATGGCCGACACCGGTATCCCCGGCCACAGTTAACTAGCGCGCTCGCGGGTGCGGGGCTGCCGGATAACACCGGGCGGCTCCGCACCCTGAGGGCTCAGCCCGGCAGGACTGTCCGGAACTCGACCGCGAGCGCCGCGATGGCCGTCCGGAGCTGGCCCACGTCCGGCCCCGCCGCCAGGAGCGACCGGGATGCGCTCGGCATCACCCGCTCGGGACACGCCGCGAACACGCTGGCCACATCGGCCGGAGTCGCACCCTGCGCGCCGATACCGGGCGCGAGGAACAGGCACTGCGCCGCGGCTAGGTCCAGCGCCGGCTCCATGTGCGTGGGCCCGATCACCGCGCCGACGGGACCGAGCTCACCAGGCGCCAGCCGCGCGTTGAGCGCACCGATCTCGCGAAGCAGATCCTCCTCGACGGTGCGGACAGCGCCTCCTGACGGCTGAACTCGCGCCGCCTGCACCGCGCGGCCCTCGGGATTTGAGGAGCGCGTCACGATGAGCAGGCAGCTGCCCGACTCGGCGGCGCGCGCCACGTAGGCCGCCATCGCGCCGACGCCCAGATAGGGATGCACAGTGATCGCGTCAGCGGCGAGCGGCGCGTCCTTGCCGAGGTAGGCCTCGGCGTACGCGTCGTTGGTCGAGCCGACGTCACCGCGCTTGACGTCGAGGATGACGAGCAGCCCGGCGTCGCGGGCACCCGCGATCAGCCGGTCCAGGGTGCGAATGCCGCGCCACCCGTGCCGCTCGAAAAACGCTGACTGCGGCTTGACCAGCCCGACCGTCCCGGCTGCGGCCGCGATCACGACGTCGGCGAACCGGTCAAGTCCGTCGGCGCTGTCGCCGAGGCCCCACGATTCGAGCAGGTCGCCGGACGGGTCCAGGCCGAAGACGAGCGGGCCATGGGCTGACCGGACGGCCGCGAACCGGCGGGCGAAAGACTCTGGCATGCCCGTATTTTCGCACGACAGGGAACGGGGCCGGGTGGCGCGACTCGCGTTCAGGGCTCGCTGCCGTTGGCGGCGGCAGTCCGCGCGCGCTCGGCGGAGAGCTGCCGCTCGCGCTCGTTGGCCGTGAGCTCGGCCGCGCGCTCGAACTCGGCTCGGGCCTCCTCGCTCCGGCCGAGCTTGTTCAGCAGATCGCCGCGGACGCTCGGCAGCAGGTGATACCCGCGGAGCGCTGGTTCGGCCGCGAGCTGATCGGCGAGATCGAGCCCGGCCTGCGGGCCGAAGGCCATCGACACCGCCACCGCACGGTTCAGCTCGACGATCGGCGACGGCATGACCTCGGCCAGTACGTCATAGAGCGCGACGATGCGCGGCCAGTCGGTCTCGTCGGGCCGGAACGCACGGGCGTGGCACGCGGCGATCGAAGCCTGGAGCACGTAAGGACCCCGTTCCCCGCCGAGGTCGAGAGCCGCGTGCAGGGCGGCCAGCCCTCGGCTGATCAGGAGCCGGTCCCAGCGCGTCCGGTCCTGGTCCAGCAGCAGCACCGGCGCGCCCGCGGAATCCGTCCGCGCCGGGATCCTCGACGCCTGGATCTCCAGGAGCGCGGCCAGGCCGTGTACCTCGGGCTCCGCCGGGGCGAGCTGAGTGAGCACGCGGGCCAGGCGCACCGCCTCCGCGCAGAGCGCCGGACGCATCCAGTCATCGCCTGCGGTCGCCGAGTAGCCCTCGTTGAAGATCAGGTAGATGACCTCGAGTACCGACGACAGGCGGGCCGGCCGTTCGCTGGGGGCCGGCACCTCGAACGGGACGTGCGCAGCCGCGAGCGTCTTCTTCGCCCGCACGATGCGCTGGGCGATCGTCGGCTCGGGGACCAGGTACGCGCGGGCGATCTCGGCGGTCGTGAGCCCCCCCAGCAGCCGCAGGGTCAGCGCGACCCTGGCCTGGACGCTTAGCACCGGGTGGCACGCTGTGAAGATCAGGCGCAGCAGGTCATCGTCGATATCGTCGGCGAACGCGCGGTCGAGGTCGGGCTCCACGCCCTCGCCCTCGGCAGCCAGGACGCGACCGATCTCCGCGTACTTCTTCGCTAGCTCGGCGTTGCGGCGGAACAGGTCGATCCCGCGCCGCTTGGCCACGGTCATCAGCCAGGCACCAGGGTTGCCGGGAACGCCATCCGCTGGCCAGCGCTCCAGCGCCGCGACGACGGCATCCTGGGCGAGATCCTCGGCTAGGCCGATATCGCCCGTGAAGCGGGCGAGACCCGCGATCACGCGGGCGGATTCGAGCCGAATGACCGTCTCGATCGCTGCCTGCGTCCTGGCGTCCGTCACGACAACCGATCACATCACCAGGCCGCGGGCTCGGCAAACCGGCGGTCCCTAGGGCGACGCGGGCTGTCACGACAGTGCCGGGGCGGGGGCCGGGCCGTAGCAGCGGGGACCGGCCGGGCAGCGCTCTGCCCGCCGGTCCCCGCCAGCGCCGACTCACTGGCTCGTCCACCCTCAGATGACCTGCCTGATGGTGCTCTCACCCTCCCCGACGATGGTCAGGAACCGCTTCGTCCACTCGATGGCCTCGTCGACATCCCGGGTCTCCATCAGCGCCCAGCCGCCGACCAGCTCCTTGGCTTCGGCGAACGGCCCGTCCAGGACGGTGAACTCACCGTTGTGGTACTTGATCTTGACACCCTGGTCCGGCGGCACCAGGCCGCCGGTGGCCAGCACAACGCCTGCCTTGGTGGCCTCTTCGACGAAGGCGCCCATCCGCTCGTACATCTCCTGGTTCGGCGGGCCCACCGGCGTGTTCGGGTCACCGAGCGTGTAGCCGAAGAACTTCATTGTCATTCCCTTCTGTCCGGGCCTCGGGCCAGCTGCCGCCGGCCTGTTTCACCAGAGCGTCGAACGCGGCCGCCCTGGATCGACACGCCACGAGGTTTTGTTTCGGCGAGTCTTACCGTGGGACCTTTACCCGGCGGCCGGCTACCTTCAGCCCGCCAGACTGGCCGGCAGTCCGCATATGTTGGACAGCGGGCGCCGGTCGGCGCCGTGCCCGGACTGAGAGGTGGCGACTCGCGGTGGCAAGGATGCTCGGGCGCAGGCGTGGCTCCCGCTGGCCGCTGGCGGGCGCGGCCGCGCTCGCCACCTGCACGGGGCTGGGTATCGCGCTGGCAGCCGGCTCCGTGGGGGCGACCAGCACGAGGTCGGCGGCGGCGACCACGCGTGCTGCGGCTACTGCCGCGACCGCCGTGACCGGATTCTGGAACGGCACCGATAGCAACAACGTAGCCATATCAGGCGGGGCTCCCTATCGGACGCCTGCCGTCGGCGGTTACTACGGCGGCTACATCGGCATGGTGGGGAACTGGGCCGTCCGCCAGCACTGCCTGGGCACCAAGGTGGTGTGGTCGACAGCCGACAGCAACGCCGCCCGGACCAATCTGCTGACCTATCGCAAGGGCATCGGCGTCGGGGTTTACTGGTTCATGGGCGGTCCGGGCGTTGATCCGCACTACAACGGCACGACCCATGAGGCCGCGGTCTGGGGCGACGCCCAGGCGGCCACGGTGCTGAGCATCCTGGGCACGGCCACGGGCAGTCACAAGCCGAACTACCCGATCATCTTCATGGACGTGGAGCTGCCCGGCCACGCGCCGAGCTACACGCCGGCGCCGGACAATGGCTGGAACTCGGTGTACACGTCAGCGTGCAGCGGCCGGGTCAGGATCAGCCACGTCCCGGCCGCCGTCGACCGGGCCGAGTTCAACGCCTTCGCCAACTTCATCACCACGCGCTCGGCCTACAAGGCTGGCGTCTACTCGGCGCCGAGTATCTGGGGCTCGATCTTCGGCAGCGGCAGTACCGCATCGATCACCAACACCTATGAATGGACCTATAACGCCGACACCAGCAGCCTGAGCCACCACCCGAGTGGCTGGTGCCTCGCGGGCACGAGCACCTGCGCCAGGTTCTTCGGCGGCATGACCAGCGCATCGAAGTACGCCGTCATGTGGCAGTGGTCCGGCGGCGGCGGTACGTACAACGGCTACGGGGACTTCGACCAGATCGATGCGAGCCGGACGCCTTAGGGGGTTACACCATGTGGCGGCGCAAGACCAAGCTCGTCACCGCGGCAGCCGGGGCGGTCACAGCGGTGATCGCGGTCGGCACCACCGCCGTCGCACTGAACTCCGGCGGCTCCCCGGCCCCAAAGGCCGTCCCGCCCATGGCGCAGATCCAGGTGCCGGCCGTCCGTCCGCTCGTGTCGCCGTTCACCGGCGAGCCGGTGAAGTCGCTCGGTCAGGTTCTCGCCGTCAAGATCGACAACATCGTCTACGCCCGGCCGCAGACCGGCCTCAACAAGGCGGACCTCGTGTACGTGATCCCGGTCGAGGGCGGCCTCAGCCGCTTCATGGCCGTCTTCTCCTCGCACATCCCGCCGGTGATCGGCCCCGTGCGCAGCGCGCGCGAGGACGACCTTGAGCTATTGCGCCAGTTCGGCCGCCCGGGCTTTGCATTCTCAGGAGCGCAGGGGCAGCTGCTGCCGGTCGTGGAGCGGTCGCGGATCTACGACCTCTACGCCTGGAAGACCCGCGGCTACTACCGGAATTACGGGCGCATCGCGCCGTACAACCTGTACGCGCCCACGCGCGAGCTGATCGCGCAGTCCAAGGGCGCGACCAGGGCGCACAACATCGGGTTCACGTTCGGCGCGGCGCCTGCTGGGGGTCAGCGAGTCGCTTCAGAACAGGCGGGTTACTCGGCGGCATCCTTCCGTTTCACCTGGTCGCCGGCCAGGAATCGATGGCTGGTCTGGATGGACGGACGGCGGGCCATGACCACCGACAGCGGCCAGATGTCCGCCACCACCGTGGTGATCCAGCACGTACGCGTGCGGACATCGGTGTTCCTCGAGTACGGCGTGCCACCGCCCTACGCAGAGAGCACTGGCCACGGGACCGCGCTGGTCCTGCGCAACGGCAAGGCCTACCGGGCGCGGTGGGCGAGATGGCATCGGGACAGCGGCACGACGTTCACGACGCCCTCCGGCAAGCCAATGAACTTCGCGACCGGCCCGGTCTGGATAGTCCTGGAGCGCTGACTCCCCGCTGCGTCAGGCCCGGGACCAGGCATGCCGCCCTCAACCGGGGTCAGCGCCGCCGAGCTTGCCGAGCCGGGCCAGGCAGTCATGCGCCTCCGCCATGATCCGGCCGATGAGGTCGGCGCAGGACGGAACGTCCTCGATCACCCCGACGACCTGCCCCGCCGCCATGACGCCGAGGTCGGGCCGCCCGTCTACCATCGCCGCCTTCAGCAGCATCGGCGTGTTGGCGGCCATCAGGACCTGGCTCCAGCTCAGCTCCGTGGCCTGCCGCATCGCGTGGCCCTGCCTGATCAGGTCGGCCCAGCTCAAGCCCGACAGCTTGCGGAATCCGGCCGCGTTCCGCGCGGCCCGCGCAAGGCCCCTGAGCTGCCCGGATCGTTCCAGGCCCTCGATCAGCTGCGTGCGCAGCACCCGGTGCGGCACGCCGTCCACGCGCGTGGTCACGACCGTGTCGGTTAGCGTCTTGCCGAGGTAGAACTGCTTGACCTGGTCCGCGACGGGACTATCGGTCGTCAGCAGGAACCGCGTGCCCATGGCGATGCCTTCGGCCCCGTACGCCAGCGCGGCGACAAGGCCCCGCCCGTCGTAGTAGCCGCCAGCCGCGACGACCGGGATGTCCACGGCGGCGGCGACCTGCGGGATCAGCAGGCTCGTCGGAATCGGCCCAGTGTGCCCGCCGCCCTCGCCGCCCTGCGCGATGACCGCATCAGCGCCCCACTCGGCGACCTTCTCTGCGTGCCGCCTGGCTCCCACCGACGGGATGACGATCACGCCGGCATCCTTCAGCCGCCTGATCGTGTCCTGCTTGGGCGCCAGCGCGAACGACGCCACGCGGACGCCCGCGCTGATCATCAGCTCGATCCGCTCGGCGGAGTCGGGCGCGTCGGCGCGCAGGTTCACGCCGAACGGGGCGTCCGTGCGGCTTTTAACCTCCGTAATCGCTGCCCGCAGCGCGTCGAGCGTCATGGAGGCAGACCCGATGATCCCTAGGCCGCCGGCCGCCGACGTGGCCGACACCAGCCGCGGGCCGGCCACGAACCCCATCCCGGTCTGCACGATCGGATAGCGGATGCCAGTGAGGTCGGTCAGCCTGGTCCGGATCGGCGCCGGCGCGCTGGCCGTCACGCTAGCTCCTCGTCGCGCTGAGCGCCTGGATCCAAGTGCGTCCGGATGAGCGTGAGCTCGGCCGCCGTCGGCAGCCGCGTGCGCGGCACCTGGTACGGCGCGGCGAGCAAGAAGCCGGTTGCCTCGGCGACGGCGGACACCGACACCCCGGGATGCACCGATCGCAGCCGCATGGAATGATCTGGGCCGCCGAAATCGAGCACGGCCAGGTTCGTCACCACGCGGCGCAGCTCGTGGAATCCGGCGGTGCGACCGGACAGCCACTTCGCCCGGTCGTAGCCGACGCCGCTGGCCATGTCGACCTGATCGACAAACACCCGGCGCGAGTGCCTGGGCACCCAGTAGCTCACCGGGTGGTTCACCGTGTTGCCGGGCGCGCCGCGCACGCCGAGCAGCTGCGCCTTCGGCCGGGCCCAGTCGCCGATGCAGGAGATGTTCTGGTTGCCGAACTGGTCGATTTGCGCCGCGCCCATCATCACGTGCCGCTTGCCGGCCGCGAGCATGGTGAACACCTCGCGGAACGGCAGCCACCCCTCGGCGACGCGCTCGCCGGCGCCGTCGCTCGCGGCAGGCCGCAGCAGCGTCGCCTCGCCGTCGGTCAGCAGCAGGTCGGGCTCGAACGTGAGCTGCGCCAGCCGCGCGCCCAGCGCTGGGATGACGCCCATCGGGCTGGCTACGATCGCGCCGTCACCGCGCCACGCTTCCGCGCACGCGACCACGCAGATCTCGGCCAGCGTAGGCGCGCCGCCCGTCATGGCCGGACCTCTTCGCCAGCCTCGGCTGCGTCAGAGTGGCTGGCCGCGAACCCCGCCACCGCGGCCTGGTAGTCCGCCTCCGACCCCGACAGGAACTCGGCCGCGAACTTCAACCAGTCCTCCGGGTTCGCGCCCGACCGCGCGTAGAGCGCCTGAAATTCCTCGTCCCGGCCGTAGTCCGGAACGCAGCTGGTGAAGTGCGCCCCGTTCGGCGTCTCGACCACTCCGGCGACCATGGCCCGGTTGATGAGCAGGCTCTGCGGCGGCCCGGATGCCAGCAGCTCCGCGGTCGGCACCAGTCGCTCGCACGACATGTAGGCGCGGGCCGCGGCCAGGCAGAACAGGTTGTCAAAGTAGGGGTCGGGTCCGAGGTACTGCCCGTTGCCGCGTGCGTCCGCGCGATTCATGTGGATCAGCGCGGCGTCCAGCCGGCGAGCCGGGACCGCGACGAATTCCTCGCCGTCGGCGTACGGCGACCGGATCGTCCGCAGCTCGGGGTTGACACGCATTACGTCGGAGCCGAGGCCCGCCCGCATCGGCAGGAACGGCAGCCGGTGCGCCGCCGCCAGCAGCCCCCAGTGCAGCATCCCCTCGTCGAGCTCGGTCAGCTCGATCGAAGCCCGCTGCCGGGCCTGCCGGAAGTGTGGCTCAAGCGGGATCGAGTCCAGCGACACGAATCCGGTTACCACTCGCCGGACCTTCCCGGCCGCGATCAGCAGTCCGACATCGGGACCGCCGTAGCTGACAATCTCCAGATCGGTCACATCCGCTGCGGCGAGCGCCCGGACCAGCGCCATGGGCTTGCGTCGCGATCCCCAGCCGCCGATGCCGATCGTCATGCCCGACCGCAGCTCCCCGATCACCTCGGCGATCGTCATGACGGCGCCGGACCCGCCGTCACTAACAGCGGGATCAGCCACCGCGGCGTCCGTCGACGAACGACTGCCGAGCCCGGTCGGATAGCCCCGTCAGGTTCAGCTCGAACGTGAACCCCTGCTCGTAGCGGTAGGACCGGCTCATGTCGACGGGCTCGATGCCGTTCAGGGACTGCTTGGCGAGCCTGATGATCTCGCCGTTCTTGGCCGCCACTTTCGCGGCGAATTCACGGGCCCGCGACCGCAGCTCCGCCGCCGGCACCACGTCGAGCACAGTGCCGTACTTTTTGAGTTCCAGAGCGGGAACGGGGTCGCATGTGTACACCATCGCGCGGACCAGCTGCTGTGGCACGAGGCGAGCCAGATGCGTCGCCGCCCCAAGCGCGCCCCGATCCACCTCAGGTAGTCCAAACGTCGCGTCGTCCGCCGCGATGACGATGTCGGCGCTGCCAGCCAGGCCGACGCCACCGCCGAGGCAGAAGCCGTGAACTGCGGCGATGACCGGGACCGCGCACTCGTAGACGGCGGCGAACGCCGCGTAGCAGCCACGGTTCGCCCCGACGAGCGCGTCATGCCCGGCGGTCCGCTGCATCTCCTTGATGTCGACGCCAGCGCAGAACCCGCGGCCCTCGGCCGCGAGGATCACCGCCCGGGTTGCGTCGTCCGCGCCAGCCGCCGAGATGGCGTCCGCTAGGTCGAACCAGCCCTGCACGGGCACGGCGTTGACAGGCGGGTAGTCGATCACGACCTCGACGACGCCGTCGCTCGCGTGCGTCTCGATGGCCATGAGGTGCACCTCGCTCGCGCGTGTTGACCTAGCGTTTGCTTGGGCAGCGTAACACCGGACGCCGCACGGCCAGCGGTTCCTTGGCTGTCAGTCGCTCGGCAGCGCGGTCAGGGTGTCAGGTCTCCGCAACCCACCGGGAGCCGTCGGCCTCGTCAGCGATCTGGACGCCGGCGGCGGCGAGGGCGGCGCGGATCGCGTCGGACTCGCTGTAGCGGCTCTGCGCACGCAACTCGGAGCGGAGTTCCATCAGTGGCTCGACTGCGGGCCGAAGCGCATCGAGCGGATCGCCCAACCCCTCGGTCACGACCTCCTCGAGCCTGCCGATCATGCCGCGGAGAATGGTCCGCGCCTGCTCAGCGCCCTGATCCTCGTCGGTGTCGGCCGCCCATGCGTGCACGGCGTACTCCAGATCGAGGATGATCATGATCAGCGCCTTGCCATCGCGGTCGGCCAGCGCCGCCTCGAAGAGTCGCTCGGCCCGCTCGACGATGTCAGGCAGCGGCAGCGGCGAGTCCGGTTCGCGATAGCCACCGTCGCGGTGGGCTGCCTCGGCCGCCGGCGGCCCTGCGGTTCTCATAGTGAGGGCACCGCTTTCGACTGTCGCGCGCAGGTCGGCTATGGACAGCACGGCCGGCGCCGGGAGGACGGTGGACGCGCCGTTCTTGCGAATCGTGATCCCGCCGCGGCCGCGGACCTCGGCAGAGCCCGCGATCAGGTCGAAAATCACGGCCGTGTGCTCGTCGACGCCAAACACGGCCGCATCCGCCGGCAGCTCGCGTTCCATCGCGGCGAGCCGCCGCTCGCCTAGATAGCAGAAGCGAGTGTCGTGCGTGCCGCCTTCGGCGTTGTCGTAATGCGGGATCACGGCGACTCTTAGGCCGAAGGCCGCGAGGAGGTCCAGGCCAGGAAGCCAGTGCGGCGCCGCGCCCACCTTGTAGATCTCGTAAACAGGCACCGCGACGAGGCCCGCCGCGGCGGCCGCGGCCGACGCCATCAGCGTCACGCCCGTCCCGGTCGCGACGCGCTCACGGAGCGCCTGACCGATCGGCCTGTCACGCCACCGGCTCAGCGCATATGAGGGACTGCCAGGCCCGGCGAACACCCAGTCAGCCGACCGAATCCTGGCCGCATCCGAGCTTCGTGGCGCCTGCGCGGTGCCTGCCGAGCGAGCCTCCGGCCCAGGCGTCTGATCAGGGCTCGCCAGCACCGACACGTCCAGCCCGACGCTGGCGGCGAAGTACGAAACCGCGCGGCTGGAGATGTCCGCGACGTTCTCCTGGAACGCATAGGGGGTGTCCAGCAAGATAGCGTCTGGCCGACCGCCGCCAAGCCGCTCAGTGAGCGACTTGTGAATGGTGACCATCGTCGGGCTGGTCTCGCCGGAGCCCATGATCGCGAGGATCCGGCAATCTGGCTTCATCCGCTACCTCGCCCAATACGGCGCGTTCCGGGCCCCGACCGCCGGATCCGCGGCGCACGTGTCGGCTGCTTCATCCCCCGTTAGCGTAGCGGCGCCCACCGTCAGTCTTGCGAGGACAATGCGCCGATCCGGCTCGGCCGCGATCATCAGCCGCAACGTGCGCTGCCCCGATTTGCGAGATACTGGCTGCAGCGTCCGAGCTCGGCAAACCCAGCGGAGAAGCCATGCGGTTTGTGTTGAGCCCGCCAGCAGGCGAGGTCGCCGGACTGCTGACGCTGCCGTGGGCGCAGCCACTGGAGAGCTGGGACGACGAGCGTCTGGTGCAGATCCGCCAGCGCGGCATCTCCCGGCACGTCGTCCGGTTCGTAGCCGACGGTGGCGGGCTTTACGCGCTGAAGTCGATCAGCGAGACGCTCGCCCGGCGTGAGTACCGGTTGCTGCGCGCGCTCGCCGACCTCGCTGTCCCGGCAGTGGAGGTAGTCGGCATCGTGGTCGGCCGCGGCGCCGGTCGATCCGATCGAGGTCAGCGAGGACCTCGTGCTCCGCTACAAGGGCCTATGGGACGAGCTCAATCACGAGGAGATCATTAATCCCGCGGACCAGCGGCACCGGATCGCCAAGCGGCTGCGCCGTCTCAACGAGCTGGGCTACGACGCCGAGGAACTGGAGCTGATCGACGGCGCCGCCGGGACGCGGCTGCGGGTTCGCACCAAGGTCGCGGAGTCAGAGCAGCCGCCAGCTTTTCAAGCAGACAGGGATCAGCGCCGAGGAGCACCAGGCCCGCAGGCTGCTGAACGACATCTGCAGCTTCCGCGCCTACAAGGAGCAGAAGCTCGGCCATCCGGTCGCCGAGATCGTCGCCGCGCACCGCTGGCTGGAAGAGGTCTACGACCCGGTCATTGCTAGCATCCCGGCGTCACTTGCGGGCCGGCTGGCGCCCCCGGAAATCTTCCACGAGATCCTCGAGCACCGCTGGTACATGTCGGAGGCGGCCGGACGAGATGTCGGCACCACCGCGGCAGCGCGGTCGTACTTTGACACCGTGCTGCCCGCGGTGCCGCAGCCGGTCACCACGGGAGCAGCGGCCGACGGGGGGGTCGACGCCGCCGCGCTTGACGCGGCCGCGGGCCTGGGGGAATCCTCGCAGCGTGCGCCTGACTAGCTATCTAGCGCTTGCTTGGTCGCCTACCATGTGCGCCATGCGTGCAGCGGACAGCGGCGAGTCACCAACCCGACAGCGGCAAGCCGTCGTCATCACGGGCGGAACGCGGGGCATCGGGGCCGGCCTCGCCGCGGCGTTCCTGGCGGCCGGCAGCGACGTCCTCGTGTGCGGCCGGACGACGCCCGCCGACGCGTCTGAGCTGCCGTCGGCGTCGGGCCGGACCGCGGTCTTCTGCCAGGCGGACGTCCGCGATCCCGACCAGGCCAGGCGCCTCGTCCAGACCGCGCGAGCCGAGTTCGGCCGGGTCGACGTCGTGATCAGCAACGCGGGCGGCGCACCGGAAGCGGCGGCGGACAGCGCATCACCCCGTTTCCATCAAAAAATCGTTGAACTGAACCTCATCGCGCCCCTGCATGTGGCGCAGAGCGCCAACGAGGTCATGCAGGCACAAGACGACGGCGGCACGATCATCATGATCGGCAGCGTAAGCGGTACCCGGCCGTCGCCCGGCACGGCCGCGTACGGGGCGGCCAAGGCCGGACTGCACCACCTGGTGACCAGCCTCGCCATCGAGTGGGCGCCGCGGGTGCGGCTGAACTGCGTCATCCCGGGCTTCGTCGCCACCGAAGGCGGCGGAGCGGGGCACTATGGCGACGCCGATCAGGCCGCCGCGGTCGCGCGGACCGTGCCGCTTCAGAGGATGGCGACGCCGGCCGACGTCGCCGGTGCGTGCCGCTTTCTGGCCTCGCCGGAGGCCGCGTACATCAGCGGCGCAACGCTGCTCGTCCATGGTGGCGGGGAGCCGCCCGGCTTCCTGGCGACCGCGCGCGGACCAGCGTGACGTCCGCGGATCTGCAAGACAGTGAAGCCCGGCTAGCCCTCGTTGGCAGCGAGGTCTTGATAGGCGGGAAAGAGTTCGCCAAAGCGGGCGTCAGCGTCGCAGCGCTCGAGCCCTGCGAGGTGGGCGGCGAGATCTTCGACGTGGACCTGGATCCCCGCCCCGTAGCCGGCGACGTAGTCCATGGGCATGGCGCGTTCCTCCCAGACCAGGGAGGTCCCGTCGCCCTCTGAGGCTAGGGTGATGTCGATGACCTGCTCGCCGGCCTCGCCCGTCTGCATGGTGAGCAGCCGCAGCCGCCGGTTAGGCTCGCACGCTTCTACTCGCCCAGTGCCTTCCCATCCGCTGGCATGGAGGCGCGCGCGATACTCACCTCCGAGGCGGAGATCGCCATCGACCTCGCCGTACCACCGGGCAAGGCGGCGAGGGTCAGTGAGTGCGGACCACACGTCGTCGATTCCGGCGTCGAGGCGGTCCTGCACGCGCACGACTCCCTTGCCATCCGCTGATCCCAGGCTGCCCAGCAGGCGGACGCCCGCCCGTTCATCGCTAGTCATGTCTCACTCCTTCGCTCGCCTCTCGCGCCGGCCAATCATGTCCCGCCAGATGTCTCCTCTTCTACGCTTCACGACGAACGGGCCGGCCCTAGACGGACACGGTTCCCAGTGCCACGCACAATTCCATGAGGTGCACGCGGTCCCCGCCCGGGCCGGCGTCTGGCACTTGGTCGCCGCGGCTGTTTCCCGCGGCAATGACTGCGTTCTGCTATACCGCGGGCCGCTTTCCCGTTATAGCCTCCGAGGAAGTAGAACCTGTTTCAGTTGAGGGGCAACGATGGTCGCTTCGATCAAGACGCACCGGGATGAAGTCGGACTCACCGACGGCGAGCTGCTGATCGACGGGTCCTGGGGGCCGGGTTCGGCAGAGCAGGCTTGGACGCACAGTCACCCCGCGACCGGCGAGGACGTGGCCTCGTTCCCGATCGCCACCCCCGCCGACGTCGACCAGGCGGTCCGCGCGGCACGAGCAGCCTTTGACTCCGGCCGGTGGCCGCGGGCCCGCGCCACCGAGAAGATCCGCGTCCTGCGCAAGGTCGCTGACCTGGTCCGCGAACACGGCGACGAACTGCTAGCGCTCCAGGCGCTGGACAACAGCGTGCCGCTGTCCTTCGGAGCCGTTTACGGGATGTCGGCCGCGATGGTCGCCGACATCTTCGACCACCACGCGGGCTGGGTCGACAAGCTCGGCGGCGAGACGCTGCCGCCGTACCAGGGCGGCGATCACCTCGCGATGACCCTCCGCGAGCCGATCGGTGTCGTCGCGGCCATCGTGCCGTGGAACGCGCCGCTGCTCCTGACCGCGCAGAAGCTCGCGCCCGCGCTCGCAGCCGGCTGCACCGTCGTGCTCAAGCCGTCGGAGTACGCGACGTTCGCGGTCCTGCGGCTGGTGCGCCTGATCGAGGAGGCCGGGCTCCCGGCTGGCGTCCTCAACGTGGTCACCGGGCCTGGCGACCCGACCGGCGACGCGCTCATCAATCACCCGATGGTCGACAAGATCTCGTTCACCGGCAGCCGCGTGGTTGGGCGGAAGATCATCGAGGCGTCGGCCAGCACGTTCAAGCGCGTCAGCCTCGAGCTCGGCGGCAAGAGCCCGGCGATCGTGTTCGCCGACGGCGACGCCGGCACGGCCGCGGCCCTGACCATGGGTACCGTGACGCTGGGCCTGTCCGGCCAGGTCTGCCTCGCGCAGACCAGGGCGCTGGTGCACCGGGACAAGGTCGACGAGTTCCTCGGCATGGCCGAGATGATCGCCGGGATGGTGAGCTACGGCAGCCCCTTCGACCCGGCCGTGACCGCCTCGCCACTGATCAACAGCCGGCAGCTCGACCGCGTTCTGCGCCTGATCGGCGAGGGCCAGGCGGAAGGCGCCCGGCTGGTCTGCGGCGGCACGCGCGGCGACGGTGACCTGGCGGCCGGCAACTTCGTGGCGCCGACGCTGTTCGCCGACGTGAACAACGACATGACGATCGCCCGCGAAGAGATCTTCGGGCCGGTGCTGTCGGTGCTCCCGTTCACCGACGAGGACGAGGCCATCAAGATCGCGAACACAACCGAGTACGGACTCGCGGCGACCGTGTGGTCGAACGACGTCAAGCGCGCCCTGCGCGTCACGAGGGCGCTGCGCGCCGGGACCGTCGGCGTCAACGGGTACACGCTGGAACCGCACGCGGCGTTCGGCGGGTACCAGCAGTCCGGCATAGGCCGCGAAGGCGGCCGCACCGCAATCGAGGCCTACACGGAGCTCAAGACGGTCCTGATTCCGACAACCGACGAGATGATGTAGCCCGCTCTCGGCGCCGTTGCGGGGTGCAGCACCGCACGACCGGCGATCCCGACTGCCGCGGCAGGGCTCAGCGCTCGGCTTGGCCTTCTGGGACCTCCTGGACCATCCAGCCGTTACCGTCGGGGTCGCTGAACGACAGGAACGAGTTGTACGCGCCTCGTTGCGGATCGGGGCCGGGCGTCTGGCCGCCGCCCCCGAAGTGGAACACGTCCCCGATGTCCATCCCGCGGCCCGCGAGCTCGGCTCGCGCAGCCTCGATGTCGGTCACGACCAGGTGCAAGCCCTGGATCGACCCCGCCGCATCCGGATTCCGCATCAGGGTGACCGAGCAGGCCGAGCCTGGCGGCGTGAGCTGGACGATGCGGAAGTCCTCGCCGGCTCGGTGGTCGACATCAAGCCGGAATCCGGCCTGGTCCATGTAGAACGCCTTGGCTCGGTCTATGTCCGCGACCGGAAGGATGACGAGTTCGAGCTTGAAGTCCATGGCACTAGCCTGCCCGACGGCACAGCACTGCGCCGCCTAGCCGACCAGCTTGGCGTGATCCCAGGAGATCACCTTCACCGGCTCGACGATGTAGGCGTGGCGCTTGCGCGCGGCGTTCACCACGTAATCGGTGATCGCCTCGCCGGCTGCTCCGCCCGATTCGGCGGCCAGCGAGCCAGCCAGCACCTCGCCAATGGCCTGGCCGATTTTCAGCACGGCGTCCGGGTTCGTGATCGTCTCAACGGTGCCTTGAATCTGCACCCCGCGCAGGTCGAAATACGCCTCCCCGGACTCGACCAGGCAGCTGATGCGCGGGTCGCGGGCCAGGTTCAGCGCCTTCTGCGACGTCCGGTACGTCCAGAACGCGATCTTGCCGTCGACGAGCGTGTAGTACATCGTGACCACGTGCGGGAAGCCATCCGGGTTGATCGTGGCGAGCTGAACCTTCCGGTGGCCGGCCAGCATGGCCTCGACCTCGGCATCGCTCATCTGCACCCGGTCGCGCTGCTTCGGCACTACTGACCTCCGCCAAACCCGATCGTGTCCGTTGCCATCGCGAGCGTGTCCCCGCAGAAGAATCCCGCCCGCTCCGGCCCGGCGGTTTCAAATCCCGCCAGGGCGCTGGCGATGGCGTCCAGCGTCCACATCCCGTCCGGCGATCCGTGCTCCTTCGCCAGGAACGTGGCCGAGACAGTCGGTGGCGCCAGCACGGCCGCGGTGCCCCCGTGCACCACGAAAACCTCGCCGTTGATGTTCGCGGCCGCCGGGCTCGCCAGGTAGGTGACGAGCGGCGCGACGTACTCGGGGGCCAGCGGGTCCGGTCCGTCAGCCGGCGCCTCGCCCAGCAGGCCGCCGACCATCGCGGTGCGTGCCCGCGGGCAGATCGCGTTCGCGCGAACGCCGTAACGTGCGCAGCTGCGCGCGATCGTGACTGTCAGCGCGGCGATGCCGGCCTTCGCCGCCGCATAATTGGGCTGGCCGGACGAGCCGAGCAGGAACGCCTCGGACGAGGTGTTGATGACACGCCCGTACACCTCGCCGCCGGCCTGCTTGCTCTGGTCGCGCCAGTACGCGGTCGCCACCCGGCTCGTCAGGAAATGCCCGCGCAGGTGCGTGCGCACGACCAAGTCCCACTCCTCCGGCGACATCGAGAAGATCATTCGGTCGCGCAGCACACCGGCGTTGTTCACCAGGATGTCGAGCCGGCCGAACTCGCGGAGCGCGGTGGCCAGCAAGTCCTGAGCCGTCGACCACTCACCGATGTCGCCCGCGCTGGTCACAGCTCGGCCGCCTGCGGCGATGATCACGGCGGCGGTATCGTCGGCCCCGTTCCCGTCTAGGTCGTTGATAACGAGACTGGCGCCAGCGGCGGCGAGCCCGAGTGCTTCCGCGCGGCCGATCCCGTTCCCGGCGCCGGTCACGATCGCTACCCGGCCATCGAGACGGACGTCGTCGGTCATGGTCCGAACTCCTTCGTTAGTACCCGGGTCCCGACAGCATGCCGCCGTCCACTACGAACTCGCTGCCGGTGCAGTAAGACGACTCGTCCGAGGCGAGGTACACCACGAGATGCGAGACCTCAGACGACTTCGCGAACCGCGAGATCGGCAGCGACCGCATGAAGCCCTCGCCGTCTGTGATGTCGGTGAATGACTCGAAGGCCGTCGCGGTCATGGTCGTCATAATGCCGCCTGGGTGCACCGAGTTGACGCGGATGCCGACCTTGCCAAGCTCCTGAGCGGCCGATCTGGTGACGCCCCGGACGCCGAACTTGCTAGCGCTGTACGCTGACATGCCCGATGCGCCGGTGAAGCCCTCGACCGAGGAGATGTTGATAATCGAGCCGCCGCCAGCCGCTTTCATGGGCTCGATCACGGCCTTGACGCCGAGCCATTCGCCGACGAGGTTCACGTCGATCACGCGGCGGAACTCGCCGAGCGTCATGTCGGCGATCTTCTTGTTCATCAGGATGCCGGCGTTGTTGACGAGCACGTTCAGTGTGCCGAACGCCTCCGTGGTCGCAGCGACGGCCGCGGCCCAGTCGGCTTCGCTGGTCACGTCCTGGTGTATGTAGCGGCAGTTATCCTCGCCGAGTTCCGCGGCTAGGTCGTTGCCCTTGTCGTCGAGGATGTCGCCGAGCACTACCCTGGCGCCTTGCGCGACGAAGTGCCGGGCGTGCGATTTGCCCATTCCTCGCGCGCCGCCGGTTATCAGCGCTACCTTGCCGTCGAGCCGGCCCATCGTCACCTCGGGTGTGTCAGCGCCCTTCGTGGGCGCGAGCTGGTCAACCAAACGCTTGCTTGGTGACCAGCAGGGTAACAGCGGCGCCAGAGGCCCGGCCAGGTCTGGCTGCGTCATTCACGCGGCCGTGCACGGTTTGCGCGAAGGATCTGACGACGCGGCCGCCGCCGAAACTTACGTGATCATGGTCTGCCCTGTCCCCGGGCGCGCGGCCGGGCTGGCGATCCCGTCGAACAGCAGCCGCAGGAGCGCGTCCACGACCTGGTCCGTGCTGAAACCGCCGGCCTGCCGCCAGTTCATCGGCAGCCACAAGATGTCACGCAGCAGCCGGTAGGTCAGCCGGACGTCGAGGTCGGCGCGGAAGACGCCGGCGGCCTTGCCGCGCTCGAGCTGGCTGATCCAGATCTGCTCGATCTCGCGCAGGTCCTTGCGCATGTAGGCAAAGCGGGGCTGGGTGCTGAAGTAGCTCCAGTCGTTCTGGAGCATGGTCAGCGCCGCGTGATGCCTAGCGAGCGTGTGGCTGCTCGACCGAACGATGCGCTCGAGTACGTCAGCCGGGTCGCTTCCCGCGACGACAGCCGAGCGATAGTCCGCGAGCACGTCGTTGAGGAACCCGGCCAGTACCTCATCCCCGATCGCTTCCTTGGAGTCGAAGTGATGGTAGATGCTTCCGGACAGAATCCCGGCCGCCTCCGCGATCTCCCGGACGGTGGTGGCGCGAAAGCCCTTCTGCGCGAACAGGTCGCTCGCGATCCTGACCATGTCTGCGCGCCGCTGCGACCTGACAGCGCCGTTCGCGGCAGGTGCGGCGGCCCGGCTTGGCGGCTGGCCTTTTTGCGTCGCACCCATCGCGCCATTATTGCTGGCGAGACCCCAACCTCCCAAGCGCTTGCTTGTTTCGCTCCTCGGGTCGGCTACGTCCCTGCTGGATAGCTGGCTGCAAGGGCGGCGCCGGCTTGATCGGCGAGTGCCACCGCGACGAGTAGCTGCTCCCGGGTCAGCGGCGTACCGGGCTCCGGCCGCATCAGGAACCTGCCCTGGAGGCGGCCGCCGCTCTCGACCAGCAACTCGATGTCGGTGTCTTCCGGCAGGCTCACATCGCGGAGGTTATATGTCTGAGCCTCGAATACAACGGTGCCGTCGGTGCGCAGGCGCGCCGGCTGGCCGATGCCGGCGATGCCGTACTGGAACTGGCAGGAGCGCAAGTTCAACAGCTGCGTCAGGGACTCGGCCATACGATCCGTAAACGTGGCCGGAGCGGCGCCCGTCGCGACCGCGCGCGCTGCGTCGTTGATGCCGTCTAGGTAGCCGGCCCGCCTGCTAGCGGCGGCGTGCTGCCGTCGGCCCCAGACCGCGATCTCCGTCACGGCGATGCCGATGACCAGCACCAATACCGTCGTTTCGATGTCCGTCGCCCGGTTGATCGTGAATCGCTCATAAGGCAGCGTGAGGAAGAAGTCGAACCAGGTCGCCGCCGACAGCGCCGCCACGTAGCCAGCCAGCCGGCTACCGGCCGCGGCGACGGCGACGACGAGCAAGATCATCCCCAGCGCGACGTCCGTGTTCGCGATGTCCGCCCGGAACGGCACCAGGATCGCGGCCAGCACGAGCGGCCCGACCAGGCCAGCGGCAACTGCGAGGTGATCGCGGTCGAGGAGCGCGGCTGCACGTGACCGCGCCGCGCCTGGCGGCCTCTCGGCCTGCGGCTTTGCCGTCTGCGGCGGTGCCGTCGGCCGGTCCGGATCGGTCATGGCCACCTCCAGGGCTGCGGCCGATGCTGCCCGGCCACCTCGTTCGCGCGGCCGACACAGTCCTGCCAGTCAGGCTAGCCGGACCGCTTCGGGCCGCCGCTGACAGGACTCAACGCATACGGATCTCATGCGGAGCCGCTGCGGCTGACAGCGCGGGCCGCGAGCTGGCGGCCACGCCAGCCGGTCGCCGCGAGCGTGACCAGGCACGTAGCGGCGAGCAGCGCGTACGGGACGAAGTCTGACGTGGCCTGCGCGATGCCGCCGGACGCGGCCGCGCCGATGCCCTGGCCAGTCGCCCAGGCGAGGTTGCCGAACCCGAATGCCAGGCCCTGGTTGAGCTGGAGCTTGTCCGCGCCGGCGCTCACCAGCGTCATTGCGGGCGTGAACAATGTGCCAAAGGCCGGCATGCCGATGATGAGCAGCGCGATCAGCCACGGCGCCGGAGCTAGGAGGGGCGCGAGCAGGCTGACGACCACGGCCGCGGTCAGCGAGATCCGGACTGGTACCAGCGGGCCTCGGCGGTCGGCGAGACGACCGCTCAGCGGCGCCAGGCCCGCTTCGAACGCGGCCGAAGCCAGGAACGTGATGCCGATCACCGTGGCGTCGACCCCGAGCCGTCCGAGCCGCAGGGGCGCCAGCACGTCGATGACGCCGAATGAGAGGCCGGCCAGCAGGGTCAGCCACAGTCCCGCGCTCACGCGCAGGTTGCGCAGCGCGGGCCAGGCGGCTGCAAGGCCCTGCGGCTCGACCTGATGCGGAGCGGGTACCGCGAACACGGCAATCATGAGCGCCACGCCCGCCACGGCAGCGCCCGAGAAGGCTGGCCCGGTCCCCACGCGGCTCGCCACCGCGCCGACAACGGGACCGAACAACGCCCCGCCGACAGCCGCGCCCATGGCGGTGCCGATGAGCTCGCCCCGCCGGTCTGACGGAGCCGCGGTCGCCAGCCAGGCCATTCCGGCGCCCCAGGTGCACGCGCCGCCAAGGCCCTGGACGAACCGTGCGGCGTCGAGAATTGCTGGCTGCGACGACCAGCCGAAGACCAGCGTCGAGACGCTCATCAGGGCCAGGCCAAGCAGCACGACCTTGCGGTCGCCCAGCCGGGCTACCAGTACGCCACTGGGAAGCGCCCCGATCAGCGTTCCGAGCGGGTAGGCCGCGACCAGTATCCCCGCACCGGCTTTCGAAAGCCGGGCCGCGTGCGCGTAGTGCGGCAGCAGCGGCGTCAGCGCCGTAAAGAAAATGGTGTCGACCAGCACGAGCGCGCAGACCAAAAGCAGGAGCAGGCGCACGCGGGGCTGGAGCTTCGGCATCCCGCGACGTTACCGCACGTCGGCTGCGGACTGACCAGGCGAGCCGATAGCCGGCGAGCAGGCGGAAACTGGCCCGTTCCGCCAGGTCAGGCGCGGATACGGTAAGGCAGGTGGCGCGCCGACGTCACCGCCCAGCGACACGAATGTGGACTCGATGAGCTTGCGCATGGCTACGCACCTGTGGCCTTTCTGCGAACGCGGTACCTGAACAGCCGAACCGAACCGGACAGGCTGCTGGTCAGCGCTTCGAGCTCGATCCGGCTCGCGGTCGCCGGCTTGTAGACCGGCGTGCCGGCTCCAAGCAGGACCGGCAGCACCAGGACAAGCAGCTCGTCCACGAGCCCGCGGTCCAGGCACTGGCTCGCGACGTCGGCACCGACGACCACGAGGTCCTTGTCGCCAGCGGCGGCGCGCGCGGTCGCCACCGCACCTTCGATGTCGCCCGACAGGAACGTCACGCCGGAATCCAGCGGCGGGTCATGCGTCAGCACGAAGCTGGGTCCGTGCCACGCCCCGCCGTAGGCCTCGCCGCTCGGCTTTCCCGCATCCCGCCGGCCGACGTCGTACGACCGCCGCCCAGAGAGCATGGCGCCAGTTGCCTCGACAATGTCCGGGAACTCGGCCGGCGTCGTGTACTCGAACACCCAGTCCATCGCGTCTCCAGGTCCGGCGATGAAGCCGTCGAGCGACATCGCCGCCTGCACTACTACCTTTGCGTCCGACGCCATTACAGGGACCGGCGCAGCAGGGAGTCGAGCCTGGTGAAAGAGCTCTCCCAGCCTTGAGACGCGTCGCCGCCGACACCTTCGCGGAACGGGCCCTGGCGAAGCTCGAGCCTGGTTTTGCCGCCTGGTTCGCCGTGAAACTCCAGCCGGATCCGGAATCTCACGGTCCCGGTCGCGCCCGGGAGGCCCGGCACATCCTGGTGCCCGACGAGCAGCTCGTTCTCGACGACCTCGGTGAATGTCGTGTCGATCGTGCTCCGGTCCGCCGGGTCCTTGTCATTGACCATCACCAGGCGCTGGTGACCGCCCACCTCGGCATCGCTTTGGACCGACTCGTACGGCACCGAGTAGCCAACCGGCCCGAACCACTGGGGCAGCTGGTCGGCGTCGACAAACGCCCGGTAGACCAGCTCGGGTGGCGCCTCGAAGATGCGCGAGATGGTTAGTTCGGTGGACGTTGTCATGCCATCGCCTTTCTCGTCGTCTGAATCCCTACGCTGTCCCTTCGGACGTACCGGCCTCCGCGCCGCGGCTCTGCCGGACTCGGCGCAGGTGCGCGTCGAGCCGGTCGAAGCTGACGTCCCAGAACTCCCGGTACTGCTCCATCCAGGCCGTCGCTTCCCGCAGCGGGGCGGCCTGAAGCGTGCTTGACCGCCACTGGCCGGACCGGCTGCGGGCAATGAGGCCCGCGTTCTCCAGCACCTTCAGGTGCCGGGAGATGGCCGGAAGGCTGATCGAGAACGGCTCGGCGAGCTCCGTGACGGTCGCGTCCCCGTCCGCTAGCCGGGCAAGAATGGCCCGCCTGGTCGGGTCCGCGAGCGCCGCGAAGATCACGCTAAGCTGATCTGCCGCCGCCATTTAACCGCCTTGTTAATTAACCGATGTGTTAAACGTAGTGCGCTGCGGAGCCCGTAGTCAAGTCACACGTTCAGGACTTCCGAGGACACGTCCGGGCTTCCGTGCAGGCCTAGCTTCACGGCCCGAACGGGCGGAGTGTGGACTCTGCACCCCTGGCTGCGCTGCCACCCGACGCCGAGAGGAGCCCAAGCATGCGACGGAGCAGTGACCGCATCCTGACCACCCACACCGGGAGCCTGCCCAGGCCCGCGGACCTCGACCAGCTCATCGCCGACAAGGAAACCGGCAAGGCGGTCGATGCCGGCGCGTTCAGCGCGCGGGTGACAGAGGCGGTTGCTGACGTGGTGGCCAGCCAGCTGGCAGCCGGGGTAAGCGTTGTCAGCGACGGTGAGATGGGCAAGGCCGGTTACTCCACATACGTCAAGGACCGGCTTAACGGCTTCGGCGGGACCGGCCCCCCGATGGCTGTCACCGAGATGATCGATTACCCGGAAGTGTTCGAGTCGATGGCCAGCGATGAGGCGGTCAGCCGCGTGATGCACCAGCCGGCCTGTGACGGACCCGTGGCGCTGCGCGATCCAGACGCCGTGCACAGGGACATCGCGAACCTCAAGGCGGCGGTGCAGGGTGCCGAGCCTGCAGACGTTTTCATGAGCGCGGCGTCCCCGGGTGTCATCGCCACATTCCTGTCCAACGCGTACTACCCGACCGACGAGGACTACATCTACGCCCTGGCCGAGGCGATGAAGCCCGAGTACGACGCCATCGCCGCGGCCGGCATCGTGCTGCAGGTCGACTGCCCCGATCTCGCCATGACGAGGGCGATGATCGGCAACGACGGGCTGTCTGACGACGAATTCCGTGACCAGATCCGGATGCACGTGCACGCGCTCAACCACGCGCTGCGCGACATCCCGCCCGAGCAGATGCGCATGCATGTGTGCTGGGGCAACGGCGAGTGGCCGCACATCACCGATATCCCGCTCGCGAGCATCATCGACATCGCGCTCGAAGCACGGCCGACGGGCCTGGTGTTCGAGGCCGCCAACCCCCGACACGAGCACGAGTGGAAGATCTGGAAGAACATTCGCTTGCCCGAGGGCAAGGTACTCGTTCCCGGCGTGCTGGACACCACCACGAATATCGTTGAGCACCCGGAGCTGGTCGCCGAGCGGATCATCAGGTTCGCGGAGATCGTCGGCCGGGAGAATGTCATCGCGGGCACGGACTGTGGCTTCGGCACTTTCGCCGGCATCTACGCCGTCAAGCCACGCATCGCTTGGCTCAAGCTCGCTTCGTTGGCGCAGGGCGCCGAGATGGCTTCCGACTTTCTATGGGAACGGGGTCGTTTCTAGCCGACTTGGCCCGATCTGGCGCCGTCGAATGCGCCACCGCGTTGCAATCCGGACACCGCCGATGTAGGAATCCACCGTGGAGGGGATTCTCTCGCGGCCGCTCGTGCCGTCGGCCCGCCGCGCCATCCGGCTAGCGGACCTTGTCCAGCCAGCGCTCCGCTGCTGACCCGAACGGCTCGAGTCTGGCGGTCAGGGCGGCGAGCAGCGAGGATGCAGCCTGCTCCGCGTGGCTTATCACATCGAGCGAATAGCCGTACCGAACCTGATGCTCGGCGAACTCGTCCTCGTCGTCCACGAAGACCCGGCTATCGGGCCGCAAGCGCACCACATCTAGGTCCAGGTCGACCATTGTCACCTCGGCTGGACTGACCCACCGCGGTGGCGTCGAGATGTCGCAGTACACCTCGGACCACGTGGGAGCGTCGTTGAAGACCGCGGTCCACCAGTTGCCGGCCGAGATGAGCTGGACCGAAGGCGCCTCGAAACGTATCGGCGGTTCGTAGCCGCGCTGCGCCGTCGCGCCAGCCCGCGCGCCTAGCCAGATCCCGTGCTCGTCCTCCCCCAAGTACTGCGTGGTCTGGTGCCAGTGCAGGCTGCCGTCGTACTTGGTGAACACCAGCCGGACTTCCCGCTCCGTCACAGCAGCTCCTCACCTGCCCGTGGCGGTAACTTCAGCTGGCGCGGATCGACGCCGATACCGCCAGCCGCGCTGCTCTCGTAGGCAGCTAGCGCGAACCGCAACACGTCGATCGCCTCATCGGCACTCCAGCTCAGCGGCCCCTCGCCGGTACGCAGGTAGCGAATCCAGTGCCGCCCCGAGTCGCGGAAGCTGTTGCCCCAGTCGTCATCGAGGGCGTGAAAGCCGCGCATCTCGCCGTCGCAATACACCTCAACGCTGGGCTGCTGAATGCCGCGCGCCATGATGCGGTTGACCCGCGCGTAGCCCTTGGTGCCGGTCACTTCCCAGCGCTCATCGTTGGTGTAGTAATCCGATCGCATATAGAGGTCAGGCGCGAGCGTGATGTCCCAGACCCCACGCACGCCGTTTTCGTGCTCCCAGCCGATCATCGCCGGGGCGTCGATGTCGATCCCGGACCCGAACGAAGTGGTGCCGATCCAGGCCCGAACCTCGCGCACGGGACCGAAGAGCCATAGCGCGGTGGATAGTTTGTGCCACCCGTCATCGAACACCATGATCCCGCGGCCTACTTGTATCTGCTTGAGCTGCCACTCGAAGCTGCTCCACGGCACGTCCCACCCGCCGCTACCGCTGCCGACCATCTTCACGTGGTAGCCCGCCACTTCGCCGATGTCGCCTGCCTCCACTACCGCCTTCAGCTTCCGGAGCGGCTGATAGAAGAGAAAGTTCTCCATCACCCGCAAGACGCGGTCGTTCGCTGTCGCCGCGTCCAGGATTCGCCGCGTGGCGGCGAGGTCGTTGCAGAGCGGCTTCTGCGCGTTCACGTGCCAGCCCCGGTCGAGGAGCTCGACGATGCCATCCTCATGCAGCGGGATCGGCAGCAGGCACTCGACGGCGTCGACCTCGATGCCGCTGGCAGCGAGCTTCGCAATGGACGGGAACGTCGCTGCTTCTGGCCAGTCGGCCTGGCGCTGGTCGCGGCGATCCTGGCTCGGGTCAACGAGCGCGACGACTTCCACATCCGGATTGTCGACATACCCGCGCATGTTGAGGTCGTAGATTCGGCCCAGTCCGACGAAGGCGGCGCGGATTGGCCGATCATACGGAGCGAAAGTCACCATGACCGGTCCCCTCTCGGCGCCTTGGTCAACCGAGCCGGGAACGGACCGGGACAGAAGCTGCGCGGTGGCACGGATGCTATCGACTGCGGCGGCCCTCGCGCGAGAGGCAATTCACGCGGGCCAGGCTCGCGGGCGGCGCTGGGACCACGCGACGGGCCAGGGTCTCGTACTCCAGCCGAACTTCAAGTGAACACTGATTGCGGAGTTGACAGCGTTTACCATCGCATCGCATAATGGTGTTTGTAAACAGCGTAAACGCAACACCGAGGGACATTCCAATGACCATCAGCATGCAGACCTTGCACGACGCACTCGTCGCCATCATCACCTCCGTCGGCGTTGCCGTCGCCGTCTCGCTCGCGTTCGTCGCCATCGGCGCCTACGTCGCGCGGGGCAAGGCCCAGGCTGGCAAGCTCGCCCGCTCGCACGCGGCCGCGGTCCCGGCCCAGCACCCGACGCAGACCGACAACACGCGGGAGCTGGTCCTGCACTAAACAAGGTCGCGAGCTCCGCGGGCCTGTCATCACGGCAGCAGGTCACCAGGAGTCGGCAGGAGGGACGACGCCACCTGGCGCCGCCCCTCTTTGTATGCGCGGCTTGTGTGCGCAGCGGGCCGGGCGGTTCTCGTCCAGGGCCCAGCGCACCCGCGAACCAAGATCGTTTCCACGTTTCACGGCCGAGGTGCGCCTGAAACCGACAAACCAGGCGCGTAACTGCACCTCCGCCGTGAAACGTCCGCGCTCATCGTCCCGGGAATTGGGTAAATCACCCATATCGCCCGCAGAATGGTGTGCGGCCAGCCCAGCCGGCGAACCAGGACTGGTCGGCCGGTGCTGCGGGGCGGACGGCAGCGACGCGACAAGGCGGGCCGGCCCGTACTGAGGCCAGCCCCGCCTATGATTTCGCGCGATCGACTCGGCGCGTGGCGTTTGAAGGTCGAGGATCGAACCCGCCTACTACGCCGCCGCGCCTGCCCCTCCAACCGGACTCGCGCCGCGCCGGTCCGGCTGCTCGAATGGCAGGCCGTCGCGATCGCCGGCGGCCCTGAATAGCACGCCGGCCCACGTCCGGAATGGCCGCCACGGCTCGGCGATGCGCTCGAGTTCCGCGGCGTCTGGCGTCGTCGCTAGCCCGTAGTAGTGCCGCAGATAACCGGCCAGCCGCGGCTCGCCGACGGCAAGCCCATCGGTGACCCCAGTCGAACGCATGTAGACGAGCATCGAGTACACCGGCCCGAGACCCTTGATCCGCTGCAGGCGGGCCATCCCCTCGCCGGCCGGAAGCGCTCGGAGCACGCTGGCTTCGAGCTGGCCGTCGAGCGCAGCGCGCGCCACGCCGTGCAACCGCGCGAGGCGCGCCTCCTCTATGCCGCGAAACTCGGTGATCTCCAGCAGCCGCTCGGGCAGCGGGAAGGCAGGCTCAGGCTGACCGGCGAGGTCGAACGTGACGCCAGCCGCTTCGCACAAGCGGCGGCGCAAGGCGATCGCCTGACCTCGATGCCGTCGCTGCGACAGCACCGACCACGCTGCGGCTTCGTACGGTGAGTGGAATAGCACCGGACGCAGTCCGGGATTGTCGGCCTGGACGGCGCCCAGCACCGGATCGGCCTGTCCGGCCGCGAGCCAGCCAGCGACGTCGGTGTCGATCGACAGGATGCGACGAATCTGTGCCTCTGCCGCGCCCATCTCGGCATCGCCGCCGACCTCAGCCACCAGGCTGCCGTCCGAGCGCTGGGTGAGTGCGACTCCGACGTGATGGCGAAGGTCATCGGCAACGAAAGCGAGTCGCATGATCCGCGCGTCCGGGAACGGCGTTCCGGTGCTCGGACCGAATCCGAAGGAAGCCGCGGCGGCGAGCGAGAACGGCCCGTCCACCTGCAATGTGAGCTGCGTTGTCATGGTGATCTGCCTCCCAGCAGACGTGTCCGGGGATTGCGGGCCCGAATTGACGGATACGAGCGGCCGCCGGCGACCCCGTTCCCAGGTATAGACAGCGGTACCGACAGTCGCCGGTCCCGATGACGCTGTTGCAATGCTTAGCCAGACGCCTGCTGCTCGCGGTGACCGGTGCGTGGAGTCACTTCGGTTAGCCGATTTGCTCTGCTAGGGCTGCAGGCGCACCGGCCTGCTGGGCTGTTCGCCTGCCCTGGCGCTCTCACCACTGCGCCACAGCGCGCGAGCGAGCGCGACGCCTTCAACTCTGGCCGCATTGCCTTGGCCGAGTAAGCAGCCGGCCACCGCGTTCAGCTGACTGCCCGTGGTGCAGACGTCGTCTGGGAGAAGAACACTCTTAACTGGTTGATTAACTATCCCGCGAACAGTGATGCCGCGAACATGCTGTGGGCGCTCCTCTTGACATCGGCATATCGTTTATCGATATTATCGACTATCGATATGCCGGACGG
>DATIOU010000088.1:0-3667 GCA_035472835.1 Streptosporangiaceae bacterium
TCAGCGAGTGACGGCTCACGCTCACTTTGTCTGCTCTGGCTTTTGTGCCCGGACTGGCCTTGAGGTCGCTGAAGTGCCAGCGCGGCCTCGGGTTTCTCGGTTCTGAAAATGTCGGATATCGCCGGGCGGTTCCTGGGCCGCGCCGGCGCAGGCGGGTGGACGACCGGGCAGCTGCGGGCAGCGCTGCGCCATGCGGTCCTGGCGGCGGACCCGGAGGCCGCCGACCGCCGACGCGCCGACGCGCGCAAGGACGCGTCGGTCCGGTCCTGGGGCGAGCCCTCAGGCAACGCGGGCCTGGCGGGCCGGGAGCTGCCGCCCGCGGAGGTCCTGGCGGCAGATGCGCGGCTGACCGCCCTGGCGAAGTGGCTGCAGCGCCGCGGCGCCCCCGGGACGGTCAGCCAGCTGCGCGCCGCCGTCTACACCGCCCTTCTCGCCGGCCGGCCCATCAGCACCCTGCTGCCCAGCCCGGACGCCGTGGCCGATGGCGCTGACGATGCCGCCCGCCCGGACGCCGCGAGCGACGATGCCGGGAGCGACGCCGCCGATGCGCAGGAAGCCGCGGAGGCTGAAGAGAGCTAGGCCGAGCACGACGACGGCGCTAACGACGATGGCGCTAACGACGACGGAGCTGACGGCCGTCGCGATGACGACGATGGCGCCGCTGGTGATGCGCAAGCCTGGCCAGCGGTGTCGGGCACGATTCACCTGACCATGCCGCTGTCGGCGTTCGCCGGCGGGAGCGAGCCGGGCCAGGTGGCCGGCCACGGCCCGGTCGACGCGGCTACGAGCCGGGACCTGGTCGCGATGCTCGCCCAAAGTGCAGCGACGCGGTGGTGCGTGACGGTGACTGGCCCAGACGGCCGAGCCGCCGGGCACGCCTGCGCCCGCCGCGGCCCCGGCGCCGACGAGCCGGTCATCCGGTGGGCCGCTGGGCTGCGCAACAAGGTGGAGTTGCTGGAAACTTGGCCCTGCGGCCACTCCCGCCAGTCAACCGGTTACGTGCCGCCAAGGTCGCTACGGCACCTGATCGAGGTGCGGCAGCGGACCTGCGACTACCCTGGCTGCCGCCGCCCCGCGGCGGTGTGCGACCTAGACCACACGCTGCCCTACGACCGGGGCGGCCGGACCTGTGAATGCAATCTGGGGCCGCGGTGCCGCCGCCACCATAGAGCTAAGCAAGTGCCGGGCTGGCACCTGTCTCAAGACAAGCCCGGCATCGTGACGTGGCGGCTGCCCAGCGGACGCACTTATACGACCCGACCGGAGCCGTACCTGGGCTAGCTGTCGAGTTGTTAGAAGGTCTGGTAGGCATCGGTTAACTTCGCTGCGGCGCTTCAATGTCGGATGCCTCATGCAGACTGTCCAGGCACTGGCCGCGCTGCGAGGGAGTACTCGATGACCGTCCGCTTCCAGATCGTCGTTGACTGCCGCGATCCTGAACCGCTCGCTCGCTTCTGGGCCGCAGCGCTGGGATACGAGTTCGAGCCACCGCCAGAAGGCTTCGCGACGTGGGACGACTACTGGCGTGACGTCGGCGTGGGCGAGGAAGACTTGGGAATCGGCCAGGACCGCATCATCGATCCAGATGGCACTTACCCGCGCATCTGGTTCCAGGTAGTACCCGAGCTGAAGGCTGTCAAGAACCGGTTGCACCTGGATATCTCTGTCAGCGGCGGCCGCGCGTTTCCACTGGGAACGCGGCGCCAGCGAGTCGATGCTGAGGCCGAGCGCCTCGCCGGGCTCGGAGCATCACGCGTTCGGGTGCTCAGCGAAGAGGGCCTTGACCACTACGCCCTAGCCATGCAAGATCCCGAGGGCAACGAGTTCGACATCAATTGACGTACGCCCGGGCGGTGGATCGGGCTGCCTAGCGGCCGGGTCTACCAGACCCTTCCGACCTCGTCAGCCTAGGGCTGGCGCTAGGCCATGCTCGCTAGCAGATCCCGGCACGCTTGCTCGCAACGGCGGCACGCTTGCGCGCACACCCGGCAATGCGGGTGCATCATCGCGTGCGTCTCGCACTCGTCCCCGCAGCTCTTGCAGGCGGCGATGCACGCCTCCAGCAGCGGCCTGGTGACGTTGGCATCGTAATCCGTCTGGCGGCTCACGACCGCGGAGGTCGTCGTGCAGATGTCGGCGCAGTCCAGGCAAAGCCGGATGCACTTCACCATCTGGGCGACATCCGGCTCGCTTAGGTCATCGTCCGCGTCGGCGGTGCATGCCTGGGCGCAGTCGTTCAGCGCATCGATCGTCGAAGCCAGCAACGTGGCGTCGAGATTGAACGTGCGCGGGTAGGCGTCGAGCAGTTGCATCGCGTAGCTCATAGTTCCCCCCGGAAGTCCGTGTAGCGACGCCAGGTCGGTACCCGCCGGGACGCGCGAGTAATCGGCGACGAACGGCGAGCAGGTCGCGGCTACGCAGCGTTTGGCTTACGGGCCGCGAGGCGTTCGATGAGTCCGAGTTTGAAACGCTCTTTCCGCTCGATGTCCAGGCCCTCGGCGCGGACGAGGTTGAGCGGGCGGCGCAGGAAGTGCTCACCTTGCAGTGGCACCGTGAACATCTCGGCGAAGCGCTGGATGGCCCGGATCGGCCAGGCGGCGCTCGCAATGTGGTCGACCAGTAGCAAGCGACCGCCAGGCCGCAACACGCGGCTCATCTCGCTGACCGCCCGGCTGTCGTCCGGTATGGCGCACAGGCCGTAGGTGCAGACGACCGTGTCAAACGAGGCCGCCTCGAACGGCAGTGCATGGGCATCACCGACTCGAAGATCGGTCGGCCTGGCGAGCCGCTCTGCTCTTCGACGGGCGAGGTCGAGCATCGCGGGACTGAAATCAATGCCGGTTAGGCGCACGTCGCTGGCGTAGTGGGGCAGATTCAGGCCAGTGCCGATGGCTACCTCAAGCGTGTCGCCCGCGGCCTGGCCGCAGGCCCAGGCCCGGCTGTCGGGCGCCAGCAGGCGCTCGAAGAACTGCATCTGCTTGTCGTAGGACGCCGACTCTTTGTCCCAGTAGCGACGCCATCGATCCTTGTTCGCTTCTCCGGCAGGCATGAGCCAGCCTTGCACCCGAACTACCTGCCACGTCAAGCGACCCGTGCCTGCCGGCGCCGACTGGCGAGGTCAGGAGAGATTTCCGGCCCGGAGAGCGAGCAAGGCAACGTGCAGCGAAAGCCGCGACTCGACTGGCTCGAGACTCATTCCGAGCACGTCCTCAGATCTGGCGGATCCGGTCGTACAGGGTCGGCCGGGCCAGGTGGGCCCGCTTCGCCGCTTCGGCCTTGTTCCCGCCGGCCTCCAGGTACGCGACGAGCGCGGGCACGAGCCGGGTGCCGGCCGACTCGTCGTGGGCGAGGAGCGGGCCTAGCTCCCGCTCAGTGAACGCCTGGAGCCGCGGATCGTCGCGCAGCAGATGCAGCAGGCCGCGCAGCCGCAGGTCAGGCAGCCGGTAATAGGCCTGTCGCGGTCCGCTGGACGGCGCGGCCGCGGCCACCTGGTCGGCCTCGAGCAGTGAGCGCTGGACGGAGCTGACCGAGTCAACAGCCGAGCCGGCGCCGATCACATCCTGGTCGTGCAGGCTCGGCCGGAGGGCGGTGGAAAGGCGAGTCAGGACCGCGTCAGGGTCGGCCCGCGGCGGCAGGGCCAGCAGTGCGGCCACCCTGTCGTCATCGA
>DATIOU010000089.1:0-44312 GCA_035472835.1 Streptosporangiaceae bacterium
CTGTTCGACACGGTGTACGTGTCGTTCTACAAGGGCATCGGTGCACTGCCAGGCTGCTGCGTGGCCGGGCCGGACCACATTGTGGCGCAGGTACGCGAATGGCGACGGCGGATGGGCGGCACCCTGCACGGTTTGTGGCCGAACGCCGCATCAGCGCTCGCCTGCCTGGCCGCCCGGCTGCCAAGGTTCCCGGCCTACCTTGAGCATGCCAGGGCGATCGCGGCTGCGCTGGCCGACGTTCCGGGCGTGACCGTGATCCCGGATCCTCCGCAGGTGCCGATGATGCACTTTCTCCTGCACGTGAGCAAGGAGGACTTCGCGGCGGCCACGCGGCGCCTAGCCAAGGACCATGGCATCTGGGTACCGCCCACGTGCATGCCGACCGCCGATCCGAGGGTGCAGCGGATCGAACTATCCGTGGGCGACGGGACGATGGAATTCCAGCCGGCCGAGCTGGCGGAGATCTTCGCCGGGTTTACCGGGTTCTGAGGGCGGCCGCCCGTTCGGCCAGCGTCACCGGGCTCCGCTGAGTCATCAGAACGGACAGCACGACAACGAGCGGCCACAGGGACTGGTCGGCGGTGATAGCCCGTTCGGCCAGTCCGAGCTGATCGCCGCCGAACAACTGCGCGGTAAACCAGAGCAGCAGGACGAGCGTGAGGAGCCCGTACGTCCAGGCCGCCTGGGGCCGCAAGGCGGCTGGCGCACCGGGGTACGCGCGCATTGCAGCGACTGGCCAGAGCATCATCAGCACCACGGCGGAAACTGAGAAGATCTCGTGCACCGGGTTGCCGCTGTGAATGTGCTGCGGGTTGGCGGCGATGACCATGCCGCTGACGCCGCCGAAGATGAGCATGATCCGGCCCGCCTCAGCCGCGGGCCGCAGCGCCAGTCCCGTCACGACGTGGCACGCGCCGACGCCGAGCAGGGCACTCGTAATCAGCCACCGGTACGGCATTCCCTGCGCGGCCAGGGCGCTGATCGATCTGGCTACGGAGTTAAACGGGAGCGGCTGGAGAGCTGCCCCAGCTGTCCAGCCGCCGATCAGAAGAACGGGCGCGAGTACCGACGACGCCACGCCCCACCATGGCATCCGCACCATTCCACCATAAGGCTTTCAATGCTGATATTGGAGGGACCCTCCGGTTGCGCGCCGAAGGCCCGAGGTAAAGGCGCCGGTCATCAGCTTCCGAACGTTTGTCTTGCAGCTCCAAAATCTTTGGAGTTTTCATTCAAGCGTTGCGGCATTGCGGGACAGCGAGCCCGACCTGACGCCGAAACGCCCGAGATAGGCAGTTTGTCGGTGCCGTAAGGCCGGATGCGGAGCCCTAGCGCCGACCCCTGCGGGCACTGGCATGATCGAGGGATGACCGTCGGAAAGATCAACGCGATTACGGTGCCGCCTGACGGCGGCGACGAGCTCGCGCGCAGGTTCGCCGCACGGGCCGGTGCCGTGGACAATCAGGACGGCTTCGAGGGGTTCGAGCTATTGCGGCCGACTGACGAGAGAACGACCTGGCTGGTCGTGACCCGATGGCGCGACGGCGCCGCGTTCGAGGCGTGGCGGACGTCGCCCGCATTCGGGCACGGCCACCGGCAGGCGGCGCAGGCAGCCGCGGCGCATTCGGGCGCGGCGCATTCGGGCGCGGTGCCTTCAGGCGCGGCGCATTCACCTGCGGCGCAGTCACCCGCGGCTGATTCACCCACGGCCGGGCACGGCAAGCCCGTGGCAGTCAGCAGCGAGCTGTGGTCCTTCGAGATCGCCGGTGGCGCGGGCGACCGCTAGCGCCGGGCGCCGGAGACCACTAGCGCCGCCGGCACCGGAGACCGCTAGCTGCGCGTGGCCAGGAAGATGGGGATGGTCCGGTCCGTCTTTTGCTGATACTCCGCGTAGGGCGGGTACGCAGCGACCGCGCGCTCCCACCACTTAGTCCGCTCGTCGCCGTCGAGCTGGCGCACGGTCACTGTGAACGGCGCGGGGCCGTCCTGAATCATGGCCGAATCCGGGTCGGACACGAGGTTGTAGTACCAGACCGGATGCTTGGGCGCGCCGCCCTTGGACGCGACGAGCGCGTACTGGCCGTTGTGCTCGACGCGCATCAGCGGAAACTTTCGGATCTTGCCGCTCTTATTGCCGCGCGCCGTCACGATCACCACCGGCAGACCGGTGTCACGCAGGGTGTTAGCGCGCTGGCCGCCTGATGCTTCGTACTCGGCGACCTGGTCGCGCACCCACTGGGCCGGGCTTGGCTGGTACTCGCCGTCGAGAATCATGTCCTGACCCTATGCCTGCTCGAAAACTGCGGCCAACACTGCACCCAGCGACGGGACGGCGCCGTGGCGGCGCCGGATCACATCGGCGACGAGCCCGGTCCAGCCGGTCTGGTGGGAGGCACCGAGACCCGCGCCGGTGTCGCCGTGGAAGTACTCGCTGAACATGACGTTGTCGCGCCACGCCGGGTCGTCGCTGAATTCCGGAACGGAGCCGAAGCACGGCCGCCGACCATCCCGACCGACGGTGAAAAGCGAGATCAGCCGGTCGGACAAGTCGACCGCGACATGTCCGAGCGTCACCTGGCGGCCAGACCCGGTGGGGTACTCGACGGTGAGCTCGTCGCCGAAAAACATGCTGTAGCGCTCGAGCACGCTCACCAGCAGGTAGTTGATCGGGAACCAGACCGGCCCGCGCCAGTTGGAGTTGCCGCCGAACAACGGCGTTGTCGACTCGGCCGGTTCGTAGTCGATGCTGGCCTGGTAGCCCTCCACGTCAATCGTGTACGGGTGGTCGCGGTGCCACGCTGACAGCGCCCGCAGGCCGTGCGGCGACAGGAACTCGGCCTCGTCGAACAAGACGGCCAGCAGTCGACGCAGCCGGTCGGTACCGGTCAGGCTCAGCAGGAGCCGTTCATGGCCGGGAGTGCCCTGCAGCACGCCGCTGTCGCGCAGCTCGCCACCTGCGGCCAGGACCTGGTCGCGGGTAACGCCTCGCGCGGCGAGCAGCGCAGCGAAGCGCTTGCCGACGACGAGCGCCAGCTCGATGGTCTGCTGATCCACCACGCTCATCGCCAGCGCAGGCAGGATCGCGACAACGGACCTGACCTTTACCGGGACCATCTCGCCGCTCGGGGTGATGAGCCGGTCGTAGTACAGGCCGTCAGCCTCGTCCCACAACCCGCGATCGTCGAGCGCCTGCTTGATCGCGGCGAAGTGCTCGACGAACTTCAGCATCACGTCGGTGCCAGGCCGATGGCCGGTACGGTGCAGAACCTCCGCGATCGACAGCATGGCGAGCGCGTAGAAGGCCATCCACGCGGTCGCGTCCGCCTGCTCAAGGATGCCGCCTACCGGCAGGTGGGACCTGTCGATCGGGCCGATATTGTCGAGGCCCAGGAAACCGCCCTCGAACAGGTTGTTGCCCTCTGCGTCCTCGCGGTTCACCCACCAGGTGAAGTTGACGAGCAGTTTGTCGAAGATCCGGCTGAGGAAGTGGATGTCCCGACCGCCGTCGACGGCGAACACCTCAAGGGCCGCCCACGCCTGCACGGGCGGGTTGACATCGCCGAAGTCCCATTCGTAGGCCGGCAGCGCCCCGCCCGGGTGCTGGAACCACTCCCGGCAGAGCAGGATGAGCTGGTACTTCGCGAACGCCGGATCCACGTGTGCGAGCGCGACGCACTGGAACGACAGGTCCCAGGCCGCGAACCAGGGGTACTCCCACGCGTCCGGCATCGACATGATGTCGAACGCGTCGAAGCTGCGCCACCGGCTGTTGCGCCCGCTGCGCCGGCTGTCCGGCGGCGCTGGCTGCGCGGGGTCGCCGTCGAGCCAGCGCGCCACGTCGTAGTAGTAGAGCTGCTTTCCCCACAGCATTCCGGCGAATGCCTGGCGCATGACCATCGCTTCGTCGGCGCTCGCCGCGGACGGGGTCAGCTCGGCGTAGAACTCGTCGGCCTCGGCGCTCCGCTGCGCCATCACCGCGGCGTAGGCCGGCCCGAACGGATCGGCGCCCGTGCTGGGAACGCCCGTGCTGGGAACGACCGCCGGACGCAGCCGCACCTGGAGCCGTCCCGACGCGCCGCCAGCCAGCGTCAGCTTGTACCAGAACGCACACTTAGTACCGCGGCCGGCTGGGTTGACCGTCGCGGCATCGCTCACGACGTGATCGTTGATCCCATCTTTGGGGAACGGGGTCTCCTGCTCCGCGCCGAACAGCCTGGCGAGGTTCGTTTCGTTCTCGCAGAAGAGCGTCGCCGGCGGTGCGCCATCCGGGCCGGGCGCGGCAAGCAGTTCCATCGGGCCGACGAAGGGATGCGTGAGTGTTATTCGGGCGTCACCGGCGGCGACCAGCTCGGGCTTGTCTGCGTCGGCGCCGGTTGCGTCGCCGGCCCAGGACCAGGTGTTGCGGAACCATGCCGTCGGCAAGACATGCAGCTGCGCCTCGTCCGGCCCGGCGTTAGTGACCTCGATGGTCATCATGATGTCGTCGGGGCCGGCCTTGGCGTAGTGCACCTCGACGATCCAGTACCGGTTCCCGGCAAAGACGCCGGTGTCGATGAGCTCGTACTCTGGCTGCTGGCGCGAACGAGCCCCGTTCCCGGTTATGAGGCCTTCGTACGGGAAGCGTCGCTGCGGGTAGTGATACCGCCAGCGGTTCCACACATGGCTCGGCACGGCATCGAGGTACCACCAGTACTCCTTGACGTCCTCGCCGTGGTTGCCCTGCGCGCCCGTCAGCCCGAACGCGCGTTCCTTCAGGATCGGGTCCTGTCCGTTCCAGAGCGCGAGGCTGAGGCAGAGGCGCTGCTCGATGTCGCAGAAGCCGGCCAGGCCGTCCTCGCCCCAGCGGTAGGCGCGCGACCGTGCGTGGTCGTGCGGCAGGTAGTCCCAGGCCTCGCCGTCGGCGCTGTAGTCCTCGCGGACCGTGCCCCACTGACGCTCGCTCACGTACGGGCCCCACCGGTACCAGTCCCCGGCCTGGCGGAGGCCATCCTCGAGTCGGCCGAAGCCCGCTACCCGCTCACTTTCCGCGCCCATCTGCCCGTCCTCGGGGTTCGCTGCGACTCGTACTCCGGCCACCTTGGGAGCACCTGAATCGTAACCAGCGAACCGGGGCCGACCCGCATGCCGTCACCGGCTAGCCAGCGATGGTATCCGGGTCGGGTCCGGTGGCGGCGGCGAGCCCGGCCGGCCGAGTAGGCTCGGCTGGCGATGGCCGACGTGATCAGTAGTGCCGCGAACCCGCTGGTCAAGCGCGTCCGGGGGCTTGAGGACCGGAAGCACAGACGGCGCGAGTCGGCCTTTGTGGTCCAGGGCATCCAGCCGGTCTGGCAGGCCGTCGAAGCCGGCGCCGCCATCGAGGTGCTGATCATCGCGCCGGATCTGCTGCGCCACGCTGGCGCGGCGGCGATGGTCGCGGCGCAAGAGGCGGCGGGCGTGCGGGTGGCGCAACTATCGGGGGAGCTGTTCGGCCGGATCGCCGAACGGGACGCCCCGTCGGGGCTGGCCGCGATCGTGCGGTCGGCGCCGGTGGCGCTGGCCAACCTTGTGGCGGGTCACGGCTCCCTCTTCGCCGCCCTGCATACTCCGGGTAATCCTGGCAACGTCGGCACGATCATCAGGACGGCCAGCGCCGTGGGCTGCGACGGTGTGATCCTGATCGGGCCGTCGGCCGATCAGTACGATCCGGCGGCGGTCAAAGCGAGCATGGGCGCGATCTTCGCGGTGCCGGTAGCGACCGCATCGTCGGCCGGGGAGTTCCTGGACTGGGCCCGTCAGAACGCTGTCACGGTGGCCGCGACGTCCGCGCGGGGCAGCGTCTCGTGCTGGGAGGCCGAGCTGACTCCGCCGCTTGCCGTGCTGCTGGGCAGTGAGGGCGCGGGCCTTGCCCGCGACCTGCTTGCAGCGGCGGACCTTGAGGTCGCGATCCCGATGACGGGCACCGCCGAGTCGCTCAACCTGGCCGTCGCTGCCGGCGTGCTGCTATATGAGGTCCGTCGCCGGACCGGCCTGCCGAGCCGGGCGTGACTCGCCCGTGAGCTGCGCGCAGGCCGGCTAATGACGGCCTGACTCTGGACCGAACCCGGTTCTGATTGGCAGGATCGACGTGAAACTTGCCAAGGGCGAACTAGGTGGAGGCGGAGGAGCATGGGCGGACTGCAGATCGAAGTGGACCCGGCCGATGTCGGCTTCGATCCGGCGCGGCTGGAGCGTATCGACAAGCACTTCGCCCGCTACATCGACGAGCGTAAATTGGCGGGCTGGCTGATCACCGTGTCCCGGCACGGCAAGCTGGTGCACGTCTCGACACGCGGGCAGCGTGATATCGAGGCAGGTCTGCCCGTGGAGGCCGACACCCTCTGGCGGATCTACTCCATGACCAAGCCGATCACCTCGGTGGCGGCGATGATGCTGTATGAAGCGGGCGGCTTCGAGCTGACCGACCCGGTCTACAAGTACATCCCGTCCTTCCGCGACGTCCGGGTCTTCGCTGGGGGCAGCGACATCAGCTACCGCACCGTGCCCGCGACGGAGCCGGTGCGGATCTGGCATCTGCTCAGCCATACGTCGGGGCTGACATACGGATTCATGCGCAATCACCCGGTCGACGCGATCTACCGGGCGCGCGGCTACGAATGGGGCTCGCCACGCGGCGCCGATCTGGCTGCGTGCTGCGACGACTTCGCGTCGATGCCGCTGCTCTTCCGGCCGGGCAGCGAGTGGAGCTACTCCGTCGCGACCGACGTTCTCGGCCGGGTCGTCGAAGTCGTGTCGGGCCAGCGCCTCGACGACTTCTTCGCCGCGGAAATCTTCGGGCCGCTCGGCATGACCGACTCGGCGTTCTGGGCCCGGCCCGAGGAACAGCCGCGGCTCGCCACTCTGTACACCCGTGGCCCCGAGGACGGCAAGGCGACCCGGATGGACGCGATGGGCAAGGCCGCGCTCCGCGAGCCGGTCTTCCTCAGCGGTGGCGGCGGGCTGGTGTCGACCGCGGCTGACTACAACAGGTTCACGCAGATGCTGCTGCACCGGCCAGACAGTCCGGCGGGCGAACTAGACGGCGTCCGGCTGCTGAGCCCGCGAACCGTGTCCTACATGGCGAGCAATCACCTGCCGGGCAACGCGGACCTGGAGACATTCGGGCGACCGCTCAATGCGGAGACGGTCTTCGCCGGGGTCGGCTTCGGGCTCGGATTCGCGGTCGTTATCGACCCGCTGGCGAGCAAGTCGGTCAGCTCGGCAGGCGAGTTCAACTGGGGCGGCGCCGCCTCAACGGCCTTCTGGGTCGATCCAGCCGAGCAAGTGACGGCGACGTTCTTCACGCAGCTGATGCCCTCGAGCGCGTACCCGATCAGGCCCCAGCTGCGGCAGCTTGTCTATCAGGCGCTGGTCGCCTAATCCGGATCGCGCCGAGGTGCTAGGCGCCGGTGGCATGCAGCCAGACGGCCGTGTCGGGCGGCACCAGGCCGGGCCTGAGCGGGCCGCTGGCCAGCAGCAGCTCCGCATCGGACGGCAGGGGCACAGGCTTGGCGGACAAGTTGACCAGGCAGCGGAAGCCGTCGGACCGGCTGAACGCCAGAACGCCTGCGGGGGCGTCCACCCAGGCGAACGCATCGGTAGCGAAGTAGCTATCGGTTCGCCTGATCCGTAGCGCCGCCCGGTACAGGCTCAGCATGGAGTCGCGGTCTGGCGACTGCGCGTCGGCGGCGAGCTGCTGCCAGGCAGGCGGCTGCGGGAGCCAGGGCGGCGAGCCGCCCGGCGGCCCGAACCCGAAGCCCGGCTCGTCGGCCTGCCACGGCAGCGGGACGCGGCAGCCGTCGCGGCCGCGCACTGCGTGCCCGGTGCGCTCGTAGATGGGGTCGGCGATCGCGTCGACCGGGATGTCCTCGACCTCCCAGAGGCCGAGTTCCTCGCCCTGGTAAAGGTAGGCGCTACCGGGTAGCGCGAGCGTCAGCATGATCGCGGCCCTGGCGCGCCGGGTTCCCATGGCTAGGTCAACGGGGCCGGCATCGGCTTGCCAGACGTTGCCGGTGTTGGCTCGGCTGTACCGCGTGAGGTGCCGGGTCACGTCGTGGTTAGACAGCACCCACGGCGCCGCGGCGCCGATGGTCACGAGCGTGGTGTTGATGACGGCCCGCAGGCGGGCCGCGTCCCATGGCGTCCCGAGGAAGTCGAAGTTGAAGGCGGTGTGCAGCTGGTCGCCGAGCAGGTACGGCCTGAGCCTGGCCAAGGGCTTGAGCCAGATCTCCCCGACAAGGACGCGGGCGCCCGGATAGGAGCCGATCAGCTGACGCCAGGACCTGTAGATGTCGTGCAAGCCAGGCTGGTCCTCCCACGGCCTGCGGGCGTCGGCGGGGAACGCGGCTACGTCGGGCAGCGCCGGGTCCTTGACCAGGCAGTCGGCGACGTCGATGCGGAAGCCATCGGCCCCGCGGTCGAGCCAGAACCGGAGGATGCCCGCAAATTCGGCCCGGACTTCGGGGTATTCCCAGTTCAGATCTGGCTGCTCCGCGGCGTACAGATGCAGGTACCACTCGCCCGGCGCGCCATCGGCTTCGGCGACCCTGGTCCAGGCAGGTCCGCCGAACATCGACTGCCAGTCATTTGGCGGTAGCTCGCCGGACGGGCCGCGACCGGCTCGGAACCAGTACCGCGCCCGCTGTGCCGAGCCTGGCTCGGCCGCGAGCGCCGCCTGGAACCAGCGATGGTGGCTGGAGGAGTGATTCGGGACTATGTCGATGATGATCTTCAGTCCGTGGTCGTGCACGGCCTGGATCAGCTGCTCGGCGCCGGCCAAGGTCCCGAACAGCGGGTCGATGTCGCGGTAGTCGGCCACGTCGTAGCCGCCGTCGGCCATCGGCGACACGTACCAGGGGTTGAGCCAGATCGCATCGACGCCCAGATCGCGCACGTACGGCAGCCGGGCAGCCAGGCCGGCCAGGTCGCCGACGCCGTCGCCGTTACCGTCGGCGAAGCTGCGGATGTAGATCTGGTAGACGGCGGCACGATGGTGCCAGGCCGGCTCTGCCGCCCGGGGCGGCGCGGGCACTACCGACGTGGCGTCAGCGTGGCGAGCGGGCTCGTCAGCCACCCTGGCGGTTCGAAGGCGCGCGGTGGCGGGCCTTGGCAGTTGGCGTGGCGTCCGCGGCCGGGCCATCGGCGCCGTCGGCGCTGCTCGCTGCCGCGTCTGCCTGCCGTTCCTTGCGAAGCTCCCATGCCTTGTACGCAACGAGCGCGGCAAGCACGACGACGACGCCAATCGCAAGAAGGTCGCTAGCGGAGTGGAAGTTCTTCGAGACCTTGGCCCAGTCGCTGCCGACCTCGTAGCCGATGACCGACAGCACAGTCGCCCAGACAGCGGTGCCGATGAGGTTGAAGATCTCGAACGGCAGCAGCGGTACTTCCATGAAGCCAGCAGCCAGGCCGACGAAGGCGCGAACCAACGGGACGACCCTCGCAACTGCGACGGCCCAGGCGCCGCGGCCGGCGAAGAATCGCTCAGCCCGCTCGACGTCCCGCCTGGTCATCAGCAGGTACTTGCGGTACCGCTCGACGGTGTGACGGCCGCCCAGACGCCCGAGGCCATACGCGGTCGAGGAACCCGCGAGCTCCGCCAGCGTCCCCAGGATGATCACCAGCGCCAGGCTCAGGTGGCCCTGGTAGGCCAGCACGCCCGCGAACCCGAAGGTGATCTCGGACGAGATCGGAATGCAGCAGGCCTGGACGAAGGCGAAGACGATCAGCGCCCAGTATCCGGCGTCGGTCAGGAAGGTCGTCATGCCACAGTTTCTACAGCATCGGCGATGATGCGGTGGCCATTGGCCTCAGGTCAGGGCCAACAAGTGCGCCAGGACCGCAAGCTTGACAGAAAACTGTGAGCAAAATAATGTGCCCCGCCCTCTCGGGGAGGGCGGGGCACAGTGCCGGCGGCCTGGGCTTGGGGGATGCCTGGCGCCTGGCCTCCGGTCGGCCTTGCCGGGGGGAGGAGAAGGCCGCGACCGGAACACTGGGGCTATCTGAGCCGCATGGCGATCTGCTTGACCAGACCCGCGGCCTGCGACTCCCACTTCGCGTAAGCGAACGGGAAGCCCGACTTCTGCACCGCCTGAGCGCTGGCCCACAGGGGCCGCATCGCCCAGGTCGGGTCGCCGGACTGGTGCTGGTGCAGCGCGCCCAGGAACGCGCCCGCTGCGTACGAGGGGGTCGTAACCTGGGCCGCCGTGCCCCAGCCCATCGACGGGCGCTGCTGGAACAGGCCACGCGAGTCCAGGTCGCCGTAGTGGAGGTTGAGCAGCTGCGACTCCTGCATAGCCGTGGCCACGGCGATCACAGCGGAACGGATGCCCATCTTCTTGCTCAGGGCCTGCTGGACGATCGCGGTGGCGTTGGACATCTGGGCTGGCGAGATGGGCATCCACGACTGCGGCCCGCTGGTACCGACCGGCGTGAGCCGGTCCGCTGCGGGCAGCTGACCGAGCCGCGCCGCGGCCGGGTTCGTCTGCTGGTTGATCGCGTCCCGCACGTGTGTCCACGTAACTACCTGCGGCTTGCTGGCGGCCTTGGCGGTCGCGACGTGCTGTGCTGGCGGCAGCACTGGTGCGAGCTGGAGGGCATTTTTCCCGGCCGTCGGAGCGGGGATCGATTTGAGCGCAGCCACGGAAGCATTTCCCGCTAGCGGGCCGGCCGCGGCGTGGCTGGCGGCTGCGTGGCCGGCGTGCACGCTGACTGCTGGGCCGGTGATCGCAGCGCTGGCGGAGCCGGCCCCGATCGTCGATCCGACCCCGGCCACGGCCAGGGCGGTGCCGGCGTACACGAGCGGTCTAGAGCGGCTGCGAAGGGTGCTGGCCATCCGCTCGGTGCCCGCCGCGACGAGGTGCTTGCCTCGGTCGCGGGCGATGCTGGACAGGCGGTCAGTGCGGGGGGACATCAGGTTCCTTTCCTGGATCTGGTCGCCGCCCCGACCTGGCGCGGGCCAGACCGGGACGAGCGCGCCGGCGGGGGTCCGGCGCGCTCGCGCATGCGGGGGGCGCATACGTCGCGGTTCAGAGCAGGGCGGCCCTGGTTCGGGGGAGCGGACTCCAGGACGCCCCGGTGACAGCCAGCCCGGGGGCGGGCGGGTGCCTCGGTGCGGATCTGCGTGCGATCTGAATGTGTAACGCCGCTGTCACAGAGAGTCCATCCCAATATGAGGCTTGTCACTACTGGCCGGTAACGGGAATAGCGCAGCGTGAACGGCAGAGGCCGCCCCAGGGCCCGGGCGCTGGCCTGGGCCCTGCCGGCCTGGACGTCCGGCTGACCTCGCGCCGGGCGCCGGGCTCAACCGGTTAAGCGCTTGTTCGTCAGAACCTCGGTAGGCGTGCCGGCGGCCGTGCCGCCTGCCCCACGGCGCTGGGTCCGGCCCCGCGCAATGCCGATTGCCGCCGCAAGCGCGGCGATGGCGACCGCCAGCCACGCGACGTAGTCGCCTAGCTGGTCGTAGGGAGTCTTGGCTGAGCCGGCCGGCAAGTCCAGGTGGATGAGCAGGACGCCGCGGTAGCCGGTTCCGGCCCAGGCCAGCTGCCGGCCGCGAGCGTCAAAAGCGGCCGAGTCGCCCGTCAGCGCAGCCTGCACCACTGGGCGCCCGGTCTCAGCCGCCCGCAGCGCGCTAAGCGCCGCGTGCTGAGGCGGCGCCCAGCTGGCCTGGAAGGTGGAGTCTGACGTTTGGTACACGATCAGCTGGGCGCCATTGTCGGTGTCCACCCTCGACATGTCGGGGAACGCCGATTCGAAGCAGATGAGCGGCCCGAAGGTCAGCGTCCGGCCGTCCGGCAGCCTTGCCTGCAGGACGTGCGCGCCCGTGCCGGGCAGGACGTTCTGCGCGGCCGCCCGGCTGATCTTGTCGAGCCACCCGAGCACCGGCCGGAACGGTATGTACTCGCCGAACGGGACGAGCCTGGTCTTGACGTAGACGCCCTGAACACCGGTCGCACTGATGAGAGTGGCCTGCTTCGACTTCGCTCCGGCCGGGTTCAGCGCGTCCTGATCGGCCAGGATCGCCGCGCCCGATGTCCGGGCAGTGCGTTCCACGCCGGCCAGCAGCTGCGGGTGGCTCGCCAGGTCATAGCCGACGCTGCTCTCGCCCCAGACGAACAGGTCGGCGCGGCCGGCGTGCGCGGCAGTGAGCGCCTCATCGCGCGCGAGCCGGGGACCGGGCCCGTAGCCCGGACCGGGCTGTACCAGCGCAATCGTCATCGGATGGGCCGTGGGCGCGGGCGCGGTGAGCGCGAACGCGAGCGGGCCGGCCAGGATCGCCACGACGGCTCCGGCCGCCCCTGCCACGCGGACCACCGGCTTGCCTGAGACGATCGCGACCAGCAGCCCGGTGTTGGCGGCGACGAGGGCGAAGCTGACCAGCCAGATGCCGCCGACGGCGGCCAGGCCGAGGATCGCCGGGTGCCGCCACTGGCTGGCGCCAAGGACGGCCCACGGCCCGCCGATGCCCTGCCAGGAGCGGATCCATTCGCCGATGAGCCAGCAGCTCGGCACCACCGCGAGGGCGGCGAGAGCCCGCCGGGCCGTGATCGGCGGCTGCAGCAGCGACCAGGTGGCCAGCCCGACCGCGGTCCACAGGAAGCCCAGCACGATCGCGACGAGGAGCAGGCCGGGCCCGAGGTTGGGCGCGAGCCAGTACATCGCCGCGAGCAGGTAACCAGTGCCGAACCACCAGCCGCGAACGACGGCCTCGCGCCTGGTCGGCGCCGCGCGCATCAGGGCAAGGCCCGGAACGAGGCCGAACCAAGCAAGCGGTTCCAGGTTGGCGGCTGGGAACGCCAGCACGGGGATGGCTCCGGCTAGCAGGACGGCATATCGAGCGGGCTGCCGGAAACCGCGCCAGACTGACACGTTCTTATTCTGCTGCCTGGCCGGACGATCCGGCTGCTCGACTGGGCGATGGCGCGTCCTCGCTGTGCGCCGGTCCGTCCTGGCCAGCGGCTATGGGCTTGCGGCGCCGCTCCCGGATCGCGCCGGCGGCCGCCAGGACCAGCGCCGCGAGGGTCGCGAACGTGATGAATCCCTCGGGCCAGCCGCCCAGCTTGTCGGCCAGCGTGATCGCGGTCCGCAGCGGTACGCGCGCCTCGATCTCCGCCTGCCGCCATGTCCCGGTGCTCGCCAGCAGCCGCCCGTCCGGCGCGATGATGGCGCTGACGCCCGTGGTGGAGGCGACCACGACGGTCCGGTCGTGCTCGATTGCCCGGATTCGGGCCATTCCAAGCTGCTGCAGTGTCTCCCCGGTCTGGCCGTCGAGCTCAAAGTCAGCGTCGTTGGTCTGCATGGCGAGCAGGTTGGCCCCCGCTGCCACATCGGACCGGACCAGGCCGTCGAATCCGACCTCGTAGCAAATGACGTCGCCGAGGCGGATCTTGCCCGCGCGGAATACGACGGCGCGATGTCCCGGAGTGAAGTTAACCGGCTGGAGCGAGGGCAGCGAGGTCACTTTGTCGAGTAGCCCGCGGAAGGGGATGACTTCGCCGAATGGCACGAGCTGGCGCTTGATGTAGGTCGCAACCGGGCCGTGGCCAGGAAGCCAGAGTTGCCCTGCGTTGCGGACCGGGTCCTGCAGCACCGCGCCGACCAGCACGGGGGTTCGGATGCTGGCGACCGCGCCCGAGATCACGTTGTAGATGTAGGGGTTGAAGCGTGGGTCCTGGTCGGTCGAGTTCTCTGGCCAGACGACAAGGTCGGGGCGGGCTAGTCCTCCAGACGCGACGAGTGCCCCCAACCGCTTTGTCGCGGCGGCGTGGTTCTGGGTGACCGTCGTGGCACGCAGCAGGCTTGGCAGGTTGCGCGCGTGTGGCACGTTGCCCTGGATGGCGGCAACCACTCCGGTCGGCTGGCCGGGAGCGCCGCCGTCGGCTGGCAGCAGCAGCGCGCCAGATAGGGCGAGCCCGCCGGCCGCGACAAGTGCCGCCGCCGGCCAGCCGTTCGCAGCCATAGCTGACCGGTTGCGGCCTGGTGATGGCGTGGCGGTGGCCAGGCGGAGCACGAGCCAGGCCAGGCACGCGGCGGTCAGGGCGATGAGGAAGGTCAGGAACACCGGCCCGCCGATGGCTACCCAGCGAGCCGTGGGTGCGGTGGGCTGACTCATCGCCAGCCGACCCCAGGGAAAGCCCCAGGGCCATCGGGCTCGCACCGCCTCGGCGGCCACCCACCAGCCCGCGACGGCGATCGGCCAGGCCCGTAGCCGGAGCAGCAGCCACTGCCCGACAGTCAGTGCTGCAAAGACCACGGACTCAGCGACCGCCAGCGCGGTCCAGACATACCAGGCCACGTTGCCTAGCCAGGACAACAGCGGGAAGAAAAACGCGAGGCCGAACACAACACCCGCAGCCAGGGCCGTCCTGGCCCGCTGGCGCCACAGGGCGATGACCAGCATCGCCGGGCCGACCGCGGCAAGCGGCCAGAACCCCGCCGGCGGGAACGCCGCGGCCAGGGCCAGGCCGCCGGCGAGCGCGGTCAGCAGCGCCAGCGGCGCCTGCACTGCCGCCCCTGGCCCTGGGCGTGGCAGGACGGCAACCGTCGGGGCGGCCGGTCCACCGCTGGCAAGCCGCACGGTCCCTCCGCTGGCAGGTCTCTCAAAGTACTGGGTTCTTGCGAGCGTAGCCGGGGTCGGCCAGCCTGTCGGCCGCCCGCACACGGTCGGAGCTAGGCGTATTGATCAGACGCTGTTGCACCGTATCGCCGGGTACGTGCAAAAGGCAGATTGCAATATGGTCACTCATGGGATTGCAGCTATCCACCGTGATAACGTCGTCACCGTCCGTTTGGATGCGACCGTAGTTGATCTATTAACTGGGGTGTGTCGGCTGATGGTCAAGATCCGTTATTCGGAGCTCCCAGCCGGCTTACACGTGGCCGCCACGGGCGACCATGACTGCACAGTTGTCTACCTTCAGCGTGGGCTTAGCCCGGCACAGCGCCGAGCCGCGCTCTTCCGGGTGCGTAGCAGCGCCCGCATTGGCGAGGGGCCAGCACTGCCGCGTCCGGCCATGGCCCGAGCCATCGCCGCCGACCGAGTGCGCACGAGCGCGCGCGTTGGCGCCGCCGCGACACGCAGGCATCCGATGCTGTTCCTGCCGCCTGTGATCCTGCTTGCCGGGGCGCTCGTTTTCATGTTCGTGCCGGTCCGGTCGCTGCCCGCTGGCAGCCCTAGTCGAGGAGGCGCTTCAGCCTCCGCGCTTCTCCCAGGGTCTGGTGCGGGTCGTCCGACCAACCCCCCGACGACGCACGCGCCGAGTTCTAGCCAGCCGGGGAATATCCAGCCAGCGACGGGCCGTCCGGCATGCGGCCTGCGCCTGTCCTTATCGGCGAAGTTGCGGTGGCTGACGCGGCCATCCCGCTCCGAGCCGCCGGCGCCCGCCACCAGGCGATGCATGCGGCCTAAGTCATTAGGGCGCTGGCTGGCGGCCCCCTAGCGCCGAGCCAGTCCGTCACCAGGATTTGCCTAGCCGGGCCCGCGGCTAGGATCGGCCGCAATTGCGTTCAAGACGCGCCGGGCGACCCTGCGACATCCTGAGCGCGACACGATCCCGATCCGCGGGGATCGGTGCGACTGGAATCCCAGTGAAGGAGCAGTGGTGAGCCGCCGCGGCTGGTGGTTGTTCGCAACGATGAGCGTGATCTGGGGCGTCCCGTATCTGCTGATCAAGGTCGCCGACGGTGGCGTCTCGCCGCCGGTGCTCGTGCTTGCCAGGGTCACGATCGGCGCCGCGCTCCTACTCCCGATCGCTATCCGACGACGCGAACTGGTGGTGCTGCTGCCCTACTGGCGGTGGCTCGTGCTGTTCGCGCTTGTCGAGATCATCACGCCGTGGCTGCTGCTCTCCGAGGCAGAGACACGGCTGTCGAGCTCGCTGAGCGGGCTGCTGATCGCATCGGTTCCTATCCTCGTCGCTGTCTTTTCCCGGCTCACCGGAGGCCAGGACCGGCTGACCGCCGTCCGGTGGACCGGCCTGTTCACCGGCCTCGCCGGGGTCGCGCTGCTCGTCGCAGACGGCGGGACGCACGGCGATGCGGCGTCCATCGCCGAGGTACTGATGGTGGCCGTCTGCTACGCAGCTGGCCCGCTGATTATCGCGCGCAAGCTGAGCGAGCTGCCGTCGCTCGGCATGACCGCCGCGTGCCTGGCGTTCGCCGCAGTCGTCTACGCTCCGCTCGCGGCGGCGACCTGGCCGGCACACATGCCGTCGGCCAAGGTGCTCGCCTCGCTCGCGAGCCTCGCCGTTGTGTGCACCGCGATCGCTTTCGTGCTCTTTTTCGCGCTGATCGCGGAGGCAGGCCCGGCGAGGGCGTCGGTCATCACCTACGTCAACCCCGCTGTCGCCGTCGCGCTCGGCATAGGAATCCTCGGGGAGCGGCTGACGATCGCGATGGCCGTCGCGTTTGTCCTCATACTGGGCGGTTCCGTGCTGGCGACCAGACCCAGCCACCAGGCCGGGCAGCCCGCCGTGGCCGCACCTGAACCGGCGGAAGCCGCCGCCAGCGGCTATCGCGCGGCGCGGCCGGGGGGGCCCGACTAGACTCGCGCGGGTGATCGACCTCAAGGCTGCCCGCCAGGATCCCGAGACTTTCCGTGCCGCCCTGGCCAGGCGCGGTGCGGCAGCTGACTTCGACGCGCTGCTCGCTGTTGATGCTCGGTGGCGGTCCCTGACAGCACGCGCGGAGGCATTGCGCGCCGCGCAGAAGAGCGCGTCCAAGGGCAAGCCCACTCCTGACGAGATCGAGCAGTTGCGCGGGTTGCGCGTTGAGCTTGACGAAGCGCAAGCGGCCCTCGACGAGTCGACGCAGGAGCGCGACGGGCTGCTAGCCAGAATTCCCAACCTGCCAGATCGGACGGCTGCCGATGGGATGGACGAGGAAGACGCGCAGCTCATCCGGACCTGGGGCGAGAAGCCAAAGTTCGGCTTCGAATTGCGGGACACCACCGAGATTGTCTCGGCGCGCGGCTGGATCGACATGGCCAGGGGAGCTCGCCTGTCCGGCTCCAGGTTCGCCTACCGGATCGGCGACGTGGCAATGTCCGAGATGGCGCTCTACCGCTACGTCATCGACAAGCTGACCAGCCGGGGATTCCTGCTTGTGCTGCCGCCGATCCTGGTCAACGAACGGGCTATGTACGGCACGGGCTTCCTGCCGACCGAGGCGTCGAACCTCTACCATCTGGAGCACGACGACCTGTACCTGACCGGCACATCGGAGGTCGCGCTGGCCGGCATCCACGCCGACGAGCGGTTCGAGGAAGCAGATCTGCCGGCCAAATACACGGCGTTCACGACGAACTTCAGGCGCGAGGCGGGCGCAGCGGGTAAGGACACCCGGGGAATGTTCCGGGTGCACCAGTTCGACAAGGTCGAGATGTTCGTCTACACCACGCCTGAACTGTCGCGCGAGACCCATGACCTCCTGCTGTCGTATGAAGAAGAGATCGCCCAGGAACTCGGGCTGCCGTACCGCGTCATGAACATCGCCGTCGGCGACCTCGGCGCGCCCGCCGCGAAGAAGTACGACATCGAGGCCTGGTTCCCCGTGCAGCAGCGGTACCGGGAGATCACGTCCTGCTCGAACACGACCGACTATCAGGCCCGTCGGCTTAACATCCGGTTCCGCCGGGACGGTGAGCTCGAGACCGTCCACACGCTGAACGGCACCGGAGCGACCGCCAGGGCGCTGCTGTCGATCATGGAGAACTTCCAGGACGAGCGCGGCGCCGTGGCGATCCCCGAGGTGCTTCAGCGGTTCGGCGCGCCGTCGACGATCGGCACGCCGCCTGCCAGCTAGTCCGCTGTCACGTCGGCGGCCACGGTGCCAGCTGACAGGCTGGTCAGCAGGGCCGCGCCGTCCGGTACGCCAAGACCCGTGCACGCATCCCAGCCCGGCCCGGCTGAGTAGGCTCCGTTCGTCCCGCTAATGATGTCGCGCATGCCGGTCATCGGCTTACCGGGCTGGACGCCAGCGTAGAGCTGCTGCTGTATCAGCCCGAACGACCTGCCGAGCGACTGCGCGAACCGAGCGATGAGTGCGGCCCACAGCGGTGCGACGGCGCTCGTGCCACCGATCACTGTCCGCTGCCCGTCGATCAAGACCTGATAGCCCGTCGCCGGGTCGGCGTTGCCAGCCACATCGGGTACCCCGCGGCCCGGCGCACCCGACTGGTTCGCGGGGACGCCGGCGCCGGCCTGCCAGGGCGGAAGCGCGAACGCAGCGCTGACCCCGCCACCAGTCGCGCCGCCGGAGGCGCCGTCATTCCACACGGCCTCCCCGCTGATCGTCCCGGTGGCAGGATCGCCGTGCAGGCTCGTGCCACCGCATGCGAGGGCGTGCGGGCTAGACGCCGGGAAATCTGCGTGGGAAGCACCGTCGCCGACGCCGTCCCCGCTGCCGTTGTCGCCAGCCGCCGTCGTCACGGTCACGCCGAGCGCGACACCGTCGGCAATCGCCTGGTCCAGGGCGGTCATGGACTGTCCCGTCCAGGAACTCTCCGGCCCGCCCCAGCTGATACTCACTGCGACCGGCGTCGGGTGCGCGTGCACAGCGGTGGTGACAGCGTCGACGAAACCCCGGTCGGTGTTCGGAGCGAAGTAGACGATCTGCGCGGCGCCCGGGGCGACGGCGCCGACCACCTCGACGTCGAGCAGTACCTCGCCGTCGGCGCCTTGCGGGTCCTGGCCAGGCACGTTGGTGGCGCCGTCGACGCCGACCGCGATGACCGACGGGGTCGCGATACCGAGCGAGCCGAAGTAGGCGTCCAGATCGCTTGCGGCGAAGCCGCCGCCGAGTTCGATGATTGCAACGGTGCGGCCCGTCCCGTCGGTGCCGGCGGGGAAGTTATACAAGCTCGCGACCTGCGGTGGCGTATACGACACTGGTGGCGCGGCGGCGGCGAACCGGTAGTGCGGGGCCGCCTGCGGCCGGTCGTCAAGGCCGAGCACCGCGATAACAATGCCGTCCAGTTCGGCGGGAACCTGGAGACTGCCGCTGCGGTACCGGTGCGTGACCGGAGATCCGGTTGGATCCGGGCTCGTGACCAGGCTGAGGTCAGCGCCGAACGCGCTGGCCAGCGCGTACACGGGGCCGGCCACCGTGATTCGCCTCGCGGCCGCCTCCTGCGAGGTCACCTGGATCGCCGGGTCGATGCTCGCCAGCACGCGTGCCACCAGCTCGAGATCGGCCGGCACGCTGCCGTAGCGCTGGCGCAATTCATTCGGGGACAACTGGACCGGCGTACCATCGGCGGCTCGCGGGAGCGCCGCTGCCCGTCGCGTGATGATCGTCAGCTCGACCTGCTCGGCTGGGTTGACGGGTCCGGCCGGGGCCGCCTGCGGTAGCTCGGAGCGGACGCTTCCGGCAAGCGGGACTAAAGACGGCGTGGTCATTGTCGGCCTTTCTCTCCATTGAGCGGGGCGGCTGCGACCCATTGTCGCGCACGCTTAGCCGATCGGGAGATCACCAGGTGCCGTAGTGCACTAGCTCGGATTGCGGCCGGCGCCGGCCTGAGAGGTCGCGCCGCTGCGTCTCGGCGTCGTGCCCGATCGCGATAGCGCCGATCGGTTCGTAGTCGGCTGGCACGCCGAACCTCTTCCGGAAAGCGTCGACAGCCGCGGGGACGATGCCGAAGTAGACGGCGCCGAGGCCTTCGTCGACAGCTGTCAGCAGGATCAGCAGCGCAGCCATGCCGGTGTCAATGTGCCAGAACGGCACCGGCCATCGCGCCTCGTCGCGATCGGTCCAGCCCTTGTCCGGCTGCGCATAGCGATCCAGGTAGATGCGCTTGCAGGACAGCGGCACGATGATGAGCGGCGCGTTCTCCGCGGTCGCGCTGTCTGCCTCGCCCGTGACTTTCCAGAACTCAGCCAGGTCCGGCCCGGTCAAGACCAGGAACGCCTGGCCCTGGGAGAAGCCTGCAGACGGGCCGCGGACCGCGTTGGCCAGGACTCGGTCCAGGTTCTGCTCAGAGACCGGCTCGCCGGTGAATCGCCGCACCATCCGGCGACGCCGGACCACGTCTTGGAAGTCCATGCGGTGAGCTTAGGTCTGCATCATTCCGGGCTGGCGGCCAGGGACCGCTCCCGGCCTGCTACGGCCGCCGGTCGGCGGCGAGATGCGCGCCCCAGCGTTCCTCGATGTGGCCGAAGCGCCAGATCAGCACCGCGGCAGCCCACGTCACGATGAACAGGCCCACGATGGCGAAGCCGGCCGCGTTGAGATTGAAGTCACGCATGAAGCCCCAGAAGCCCCCGGCGCCGCTGAGGCTCTTGACCTCGGTCGAGATCAGCCCGAGGGTCTCAATGCCGCCCACCAGGAAGCAGATGCCGACCGACAGGCCAGTGATCGCGAGGTTGTAGTAGACCTTGCGGACCGGGTTGAAGAACGCCCAGCCGTAGGCCAGGTTCATGAAGATGCAGTCGGTCGTGTCCATCAGCGCCATACCGGCGGTGAACAGCACGGGCAGGCAGCAGATCGCGTACCACGGGATGTGCTGCAACGCGAGGAACGCGGTCGTCCCGAGCAGCAGTACTTCGGTCGTGGTGTCGAACCCGAGCCCGAACAAGAAGCCGACCGGGTAGAGCTGCCATTCCTTGCTGATCGCGCGCATCCACCGGCCGAAGAACTTGTAGAAGAAGCCCCGGCTGTCGAGTTGCCGTTCGAGCTCGGCTTCGTCGAACTCGCCGCGGCGCATCGCGCGAAATACCTTCACGATGCCGGACAGGATCACGAGGTTCAGGCCGCCGATGAGGAACAGGAACCCGGCGGAGACGATCGTGCCGAAAACAGTGCCGAACTCCTTGAAGCCAGAGTTGCCGTGCAGCACTTCGCCGATGACGAACTTCTCCGCGACTACGATGCCGATCCCCATTGCGACGACGACGGACGAGTGACCCAGCGAGAAGAAGTAGCCGAAGCAAAACGGCCGCGGCCGGCCGGTGCCCTGCCGCTCCTGCATCTCCTTGCGGGTCGTGTTGTCGATGACAGCGATGTGATCGGCGTCGAACGCATGCCGCAGGCCGAGCGTGTAGGCCAGGACACTGACGCCGATGCCCAGACCGCGGTAGTGCGCGGGCACCACGAAGACGAGGAAAATGCCGAAGCCAAGCACGTGCAGGCCGAAGATCGAGCCGTACATCAGCGACACCCGGCGGCGTTCGGCCGCAGTCATGGTCGCGAACGACTGGCGCACCATCGCGGCGAGCCGGAACCTCGGCGCTGTCGGCACGGCTGACATCCGGTTAGGCCTCCCGACGCGGACGGTAACCTAGCTGCACATTAGTTGCAAGTACATCATGGACGCACCTAGGACGACTACGCAGGCCGGCCATCCTCGTGGGCCCGGCCGCTGGACAGGCTTTATGGTGGCCGGGGCGGTGGACGTCGGCCGCTGGCTGCAGACGGAAGGGCAAGGCAATGACCGGGATCAAGACCAGGATGGAGCCCGACCAGGTAGTCATGGTCGGGTCAGGTCCGCTGACGGCTGACGACGTCATCGCGGTCGCGCGCGGCGGCGCCCGGATCGAACTCGCTGCCGAAGCCCTCGCCGAAGTCCGCCGCGGGCGCGAGATCATCGACGCTCTCGCGGAGGACTCCCAGCCCCACTACGGCGTCTCGACTGGCTTCGGCGCGCTGGCGACGCGGCACATCCCGGTCGAGCTACGCGCTCAGCTCCAGGCGAGCCTGGTTCGCAGCCATGCAGCCGGCTCGGGTCCCGAGGTGGAAGAGGAGGTAGTGCGGGCGCTCATGGTGCTGCGCATGGCCACGCTCGCGACTGGCCGGACCGGTGCCCGAGAGGAGACGGTGCACGCCTACGCGGCCTTGCTGAACGCTGGGATCACGCCTGTCGTGCACGAGTTCGGCAGCCTCGGCTGCTCGGGCGACCTCGCCCCGCTCGCGCACTGCGCGCTGGTCCTCATGGGCGAAGGCGTCGTACGAGACGCGAAGGGCGTCCAGCGGCCCGCCGCCGACGCGCTCGCGGACGCCGGCCTCGAGCCGATCCAGCTGCGCGAGAAGGAAGGCCTCGCGCTGATCAACGGCACGGATGGCATGCTCGGCATGCTTGTCCTCGCGCTCGCGGATATTCGCGACCTGCTCAGGGTGGCCGACATCAGCGCCGCGATGAGCGTGGAGGGCCTGCTCGGCAGCGACGCGCCGTTTGCCGCCGACCTCCAGGCGCTGCGGCCGCATCCCGGCCAGGCCACCGCCGCGGCCAACATGCGCGCCCTGCTGGCGGGCAGCGGGATCATGGCGAGTCATCGCGGTCCGGAGTGCACCCGCGTACAGGACGCCTACTCGCTCCGGTGCGCGCCGCAGGTCGACGGCGCGGCGCGCGACACCCTCGAGCACGCCGCCCTGGTCGCGAGCCGCGAGCTCGCGTCGGCCATCGATAATCCGGTGATCACGCTGGACGGCCGGGTTGAGTCCAACGGAAACTTCCACGGCGCCCCGCTCGGCTATGTGCTCGACTTTCTCGCCATCGCGGTTGCCGACGTGGCCAGCATGTCGGAGCGCCGAACTGACCGATTCCTTGATATGGCGAGGAACCAGGGACTCAGCCCGTTCCTGGCTCATGACGCTGGTGTTGACTCCGGGCACATGATCGCGCAGTACACGCAGGCCGCGATCGTGTCTGAGCTCAAGCGGCTCGCCGTGCCGGCCAGCGTCGATTCCATCCCCAGCTCGGCCATGCAGGAAGACCACGTCTCGATGGGCTGGTCAGCTGCACGCAAGCTGCGCCGTGCGCTGGACGGGCTGACCAGGGTGCTGGCGATCGAGCTGCTGACCGCGGCGAGGGGGATCGAGCTGCGAGCGCCACTGCGCCCGGCTCCGGCCACGGCGAGCGTGGTCGCCGGGCTGCGCAACCGCGTCGGCGGGCCCGGACAAGACAGGTTCCTCGCGCCGGAGATAGAGCATGCCGTCCAGTACGTCGCCGATGGCGGAGCGCTCCGGGCGGCTGAATCCGTCACGGGCACGCTGGGCTAGCTCGAGTCACGCCTTCGCGATCATGACGTCGGTCGCCTTGATGATCACTGTCACCTCGTCGCCGCTCTTGACGTGCAGGTGATCCCGCGATGAGTCCGTGATGGCGGCCGTAACGTCGCCTGGGTCGATGTGCACGGTGATCTCCGCCATGACGGCGCCTGCCTTGATCGTCGTCACCGTGCCGTGTAGCTGATTACGCGCGCTCAGCGGCATCGTGTGTGCTCCTGTCGGTCGGCTTGGCTCTCCCGGCCTCCGGCGTCCTACCCGCCGATAGCGTGGACTAATGGCGGCATTGCGCAAGATTGACGGCCGCGTGTGTCCACGCTGACCCGCCTCGTTCGTCGGAAGTTATGACATGCCGGCCCGGAAACCGGGTAGCGCGGTCGGGCCGGATGGACAAGCATGGCCAGAGGCCGGCCGGCCCGCGACTCCGGCCGGGTCGGGAAAGGAGTCAAGGTGAGCGGCGTACGAGTATTGGTCGGCACGCGCAAGGGCGCATTCGTGCTGACGGCCGACGGCAGCCGACAGAACTGGGATGTCTCAGGGCCGCATTTTTCTGGCTGGGAGATCTATCACGTCAAGGGGTCGCCAGCGGATCCAGACCGGCTGTTCGCGTCGCAGACCAGCGGCTGGTCGGGCCAGGTGATCCAGCGCTCCGATGACGGCGGCAAGAGCTGGCAGCCGGTCGGCAACCAGTTCAGCTACGACGGCGTTCCCGGTACGCATCAGTGGTACGACGGCACACCGCACCCCTGGGAGTTCGAGCGAGTCTGGCACCTCGAGCCGTCGCTGGCCGACCCCGACACCGTGTACGCGGGCGTGGAAGACGCCGGCTTGTTCAAGTCGACTGACGGCGGCGACAGCTGGCAGGAGTTGCCGGGCTTGCGCGGGCACGGCTCCGGGTCGTCCTGGCAGCCGGGCGCCGGAGGGATGTGCCTGCACACGATCATCCTCGACCCGGTCCGGTCCGGCCGGATGTTCGCGGCGATCTCCGCAGCCGGGGCGTTCCGCTCCGATGACGCAGGTCAGACCTGGCGGCCGGTAAACCGCGGCCTGAAGTCGGAAGGCATTCCGGACCCAGACGCCGAGGTCGGCCACTGCGTGCACCGGATCGCCATGCACCCGTCCCGGCCGGACGTGCTGTACATGCAGAAGCACTGGGATGTCATGCGGAGCGACGACGCTGGCGAGTCGTGGCGAGAGATCAGCGGCAACCTGCCGACGGACTTCGGCTTTCCCATCGACGTGCACGCTCATGAGCCCGACACCGTCTACGTGGTGCCGATCACGAGCGACTCTCTGCACTACCCGCCCGACGGGAAGCTGCGCGTCTACCGCAGCCGGACTGGCGGGGACGAATGGGAACCGCTGACGAACGGCCTGCCACAGGAGCACTGCTACGTCAACGTGTACCGCGACGCGATGGCCGTCGACTCGCTCGACTCCTGCGGCGTCTACTTCGGCACTACGGGCGGCCAGGTGTACGGATCCCCGGACGCCGGCGACACGTGGGCACCCATCGTTCGCAATCTGCCCGCCGTGCTGTCGGTCGAGGTGCAGACCCTTTCCTGACGGAGGCACTCCGATGATCCGGGTCGTCCTGCCATCGCATCTGCGCAGGCTCGCCAGCGTCGACGGTGAGGTGCACCTGGAAGTCACAGGCGAGGTCACCCAGGCGTCGGTGCTCGACGCGCTCGAGGCCAGGTACCCGATGCTCCGCGGCACTATCCGGGACCCGGAGAGCCGCAGGCGGCGCGCGTTCATGCGCTTCTTCGCGTGCGAGGAGGATCTCTCGCACGAGCAGCCGGACGCGCCGCTGCCCGCCGAGGTGGTCAGCGGCCGCGAGCCGTACCTGATCGTCGGGGCGATGGCCGGCGGATAGCTCTATCGGCGGGCTGCTCGCGGGAAGAATCAGCGAACCGGGCCGAGAGTGCTGTCGCTATAGCCGTCCCGAGGGCTCGCGCCACCGGTGGCGGGAAGGCGTTGCCGACCTGGCGGTAGGCGGCGGTCTTGCGGCCGGAGAACTGCCAGGTGTCGGGGAAGCCCTGGAGCCTGGCAACCATCCGCACCGTGAGCTTCGGCGGCTGCCGGGCGGGGAACGCGGGCCCCGGCGGCTCGGCCGCGATGCCGAGGCCGTCCACCCCGAGGGTGTGCCAGGCGGCGCGCGCTCTGGTCGGACCGAGATCTGGGCCGCCGTGCTTTTTGCTGCCGCCGACGATCGTGGGCGCGATCTGATCGGCCCGCGCCGCCCAGCTGGCGGCGCCCGCCCACCCAGCTGACCCCATCAGGTCGGCCAGGGTCTCGCCGACCGTCGGCGGCGGTCCCGGCTGCGCCTGCGGCCACCGGAAGGCGGCCGCCCACGGTTCGGCGACAGCTACGAGGACGAACCGCGGCCGGAGCTGAGGGACACCGTGCTCGCTGGCGTTGATCAGTTGCCACCACGGCTGGTATCCGAGGCACCCAAGCTGCCCGAGGATCTGCGCGCGATAAGCCGAGAAGCGCCCCGTTCCTAACCCTCGAACGTTTTCGAGCAGGACTGCGCGCGGTTTGATCTCGGCGACGAGCCGGAGAGCTTGAGGGAAAAGGTCCCGCTCGTCGTCGCGGCCGAGCTGGCTGCCCGCGACCGAGAACGGCGGACACGGCACACCGCCCGCCAGCAAGTCAATGCCGGTGAACGCGTGACCGTCGACGTTGCCCACGTCGGCCTCGATGATCTTCCACTGGTCACCTCGGTTCCGGCGCAAGGTCTCGCAGGCGTCGGAGTCGAGTTCCACGGCGGCGGCGTGCACAAATCCGGCCTGCTCAAGGCCGAGTGCCTGGCCACCCGCGCCCGCGCAGATCTCCACAACCGTCAGTTCATGCACGCGCCCTCCACCGCCGGTTCCCTGGCTGATTGTGCTCGCCCGGGGGCGGTTGGGCGGGTTTCCCACGCCGCGACCTGATGCACGCCTGTCACGCCGTCCAGCGCACGTGCAGCGACGGCGGCTTGCGGAACACCAGCCCCTGCGGCGCGCTCGGCCGGGTGGGGTCGAGCCGAACGCCGGGCAGTTGGTCGAGCAGGGCAGTGAGCGCCGCGTTCGCCTCCAGCCGGGCGAGCTGAGCTCCGACGCAAAAGTGCGGCCCGGTAGCGAAGGCCAGGTGCTGGCGACCGTTCGGGCGGTGCAGGTCGAAGCGGTCCGGGTCGGCGAACACGGCCTCATCACGGTTGGCACCGGCCAGCGAGACTGTCACGAGCTCTCCGCGCCGCACGGTGGCGTCGGCGAGAGTGACATCTGCCGTCGCGTACCTGTCGACGACTGCGGCCGCGGGCTCCAGCCGAAGGGCTTCGTCGACGGCTGCTTCCGCCAGCGTCTGGTCAGCTCGGATCTCAGTCAGCGCGGCGTCGTCGCGCAGCAGGTACCAGATGGCGTTGCAGATCATGCCCTCGGTGGTCTCGATTCCGCCGAACAGCAGGACCGCCGCGTTGGACACGATCTCGCTGACGGTGAGATCGCCGGCCGCGGCCGATAGCACCGAATCCTCGGCGCGGCGGGCGAGCGCGGTCTCGACGCACGTGCTCAGCTCGGCGAACGCGGCTGCTGCCGCTGGCGGCACCGCGCCCGCGATCTCGGCGCCGTCGCCAGCCTGCGGGTCTGCCTCGGCTAGTGCAGAGACGCCAGCCACGATTGCGTCGTACCAGGCAAGCAGCTGGCGCGGCGCGACATCGAGGCCGAGCATCTCTGCCATGACGGCCACCGCGAGCTGGCCTGCCAGGCCGCGCCGAAGCTCGGCGGTGCCATCTTGCACGGCCACGTGGGCGACGAGCCGGACCGCGTGCCCAGCCGCCGAGTGGGCAAGGCGCGCCCGGGTCGGCGCCGCTCGCAGCGCTCTCGCGAACGGGTCGCGATGCCGCCGGTGCGCCTCGCCGTCCAGCGACAGCATGCTCGGCCCGACGACACGGGCCGTTGTAAACCGCGGGTCGTCCACGGTGAAGGTACGGCCGTCGCGCAGCACGGCCTCGGCCACGTCGGCTCGCGTGATCAGCCAGCCGCCGAGCGCCGGCAGCCAGGAAACCGGCTCAGACTCGCGCAGCCGGCGCAGCACAGGATGCGGATTCCCGGACAGCTCCGCTACCGTCACCGCCGCGCCGAGCGGGAACGCTGCCCGGCGATACTCAAGGTCTGTCTCGGGCACTCTGCCGACATTAACACCGAGCCGGTCAGGGAGCGCCGGAGGTGGTGACCGGCACATTCCGCGCGGATCTGGTGATCGCGCCGGCGCCGGCAATCCTGGCTGCGATGACGACCGGGATGATCGTCAGGGCGATGACGAATGTGACGATGACGTTGACCTCGGGCAGCTGCTGGCCGAGCCGGATCGCGCCGAAGATCCACAGTGGGAGCGTGTTCTGCGCGCCGGCGGTAAAGACGGTGACGATGACTTCATCGAAGGAAAGCGCGAACGCCAGCAGCGCGCCGGAGACCAGCGCGGTGGCGAGCATGGGCAGCGTGACGAGGCGCATGGTCTGCCAGCCGCGGGCGCCGAGATCCATCGATGCTTCTGTCAGCGAGCTAGACATGCGACGCAGCCTGGCGACCACGTTGTTGAACACGACGACGATGCAGAACGTCGTGTGGCCGACGATGACGGTCAGCGTGCCGAGCCTTATGCCGGTGAAGGCGAACAGCGAGTTCAGCGCGATGCCGGTGATGATGCCCGGCAGGGCTAGCGGCAGCACTAGCAGCAGCGAGATCGCTTCCCGGCCGAAGAACTTGAACTGGTGGACCGCGTACGCCACGGCGGACCCCAGGATCAGCGCGAGGGCCATGGCGACGAGTGCAACCCTGGCCGACAGCAAGAAGGCCGCGCGCACCTGGGCGTCCTGCCAGGCGACGCTGAACCAGTGCAGCGTGAAATTCGAGATGGGCCAGCTCTCGATGTTTGACTTGTTGAACGCGTAGAGCACGATGAGCACGATCGGGATGAACAAGAAGGCAAGCACGATCCCGACCCAGATCCGCAGTGCTACGCGCACGCTGCGCGGCTCCATCTACACCGCCTCCAGGGCGCCGAGCGCGCGGGCGCACAGCAGGTAGATGGCCATGATCACGATCGGCACCACCGCCATCGCGGCCGCGAACGGGACGTTGTTCGCGATGCCGATGTTGGTGTAGATGATGTTGCCCATGAAGTTAGCGCTGGTGCCGCCCACCAGCAGCGGGGTGATGTAGTCGCCGAGCGTCAGCGAGAAGGTGAAGATCGAGCCGGCCCCGATGCCCGGCAGCGCGAGCGGGATCACAACCCGGCGCATCGTCAGCCAGGTCCGGGCACCGAGGTCCTGAGACGCCTCGAGCTGCGAATTCGGGATCCGTTCCAGGGCCGCGTAGATCGGAATGATCATGAATGGCAGCCAGATGTAAGCGAAGACGGTGAACACGGCCCAGTTTGTGTAGATCAGGTGGACCTGGCCGAGGCCCACCTTGCTGAGGGTCCAGTCGAGCACACCGCCACGGGTGAAGATCAGCAGCCACGAGTACACCTTCGCCAGGTAGCTGGCCCACAGCGGCAGCAGGATCGCAACGAACAGCGCCGTCCGCGCTCGCCGCGACGCGATTCTTGCCATGAAGTAAGCGAACGGAAACGCGACGATCGCATCGGCGATCGTGACCGCGGCGGCCATGCCGGCCGTGCGCAAGATGACGCCGCGGTAGGCGGAACTCGACAGGATCTGCGTGAAGTTGCTCACCGTCCAGACCCGCTCGATGTTCGTGGTGAAGGGGTTGATCTGCCAGAACGCGGTGATCAGGAGGACGACGAGCGCCACGAGGTAGGCCAGAACGAACCAGGCGAGCGGCGGCGTGAGCAGGATCGTGGCCCGCGCCCACGGCCGGCGCCAGAGCGCCGACGAGAGCTTAAGCCCGATGCGATCCTGCTCCGCCACCTGCCCTGCGGTCATTTGACCTGCGTGTTCCACGCGGTGACCCACTCCGAGTACGGCACGCAGTCCGGTTTGCCGTTGTCACACGTCGCGACCGGCGTCTTCCAGAGCGCGATCGACTTGAAGTAGCTAGTCGGCGCGTTCGCGTGGTACTGCTCGCAGGAGCCAGCCTGGATCTTGTCCATGTAGGAGCAGGCGAGCATGTTGTCGGGCGTCTCGCCGTAGTCGACTGCCTGCTGGGCCTGTATCTGTGGGGTGCTGATGTAGCGCATCCACATGTAGGCGCAGTTGATGTCGGGTGCCTTGGCCGCGAGCATCCAGGTGTCCGCCCAGCCGGTGGCGCCTTCAGTCGGGATCGCGTTGCCGATCGCGAACTTGTCGGCCTTGAGGGCGCTGACCTGGTACGGCCAGCCGGCGCCGACCGTGGCGTTGCCGTTCTTGAAGTCGAAGATCTCCTGCGATGCGAGGGCCCAGTACTTCTCGATCAGCGGCCGCTGGCCGGCCAGAAGGCTCACCGCGGCCTGGAACTGCGGCTGGGTAAGCTCGTACGGGTCGGTGATGCCGAGCGACGGCTTGTGCTTCTCGAGGTACAGCGCGGCGTCGGCGATCTGGATTGCGTTGTCCGGAACCGTCACCTGGCCTTTGTACTTAGAGTCGTAGATGACGCTCCACGAAGTGGGCGCGGTCGGGAAGGCCTTCTTGCTGTACATCAGGACGTTCGGGCCCCACTGCAGCGAGACCCCGTAGTGCACGCCATTGATGGTGTTGAATGGCGGGGACTGGAACGCGGGGAAGAAGTTCTTCCAGCTCGGGATCAGGTTGATGTTCACCGGCCGGGCATCGCCTGCATACAGGATCCGCAGGTCGGCGTCACCGGACGAGGACACCATGTCGTACTGGCCGCCGCCGCCGTTCTTCATGAGCGCGACCATCTCGTCCGAGCTGCCCGCGTACTTGGCGTTGACCTGGCAGCCCGTCTGCTGCTCGAACGGCTTCACCCATAGGGGCTTGAGATAGCCCTCCCAGGCGATCAGGTTGAGCTTGCCTTCGCCCTTCCCGATCTTCTGCAGTACCGGCATATTCGCTGTCGGCACAGTCTGCCCCGCCGTGGCCCCGCCGGATCCGGATCCCGACCCGCCGGAGCCGCCCGAGCTGCCACACGCGGCGGTGATCAGCGCGAGACCGGCCAGCGCCAGCCCGGTCGTGAGTCTGCGCGAGCCGAGGCACGCGCGGCTTATCGTCATAACAATGCCCTCCCCTTGTACCCTGCGCGGGGTTGTGAGTTATGTCTGCGGAATTGACGCCGCCTGATCAGGTCGCCAGGCGATCCGCACATGCTGTCCCCGGCCGTCATGCGAGCCGGCCGGAGCGCTGGTGTTCTGGCGGGCGACGACCAGCTCGCCGCCGCTATCTAGATCGACGATGTAGCGGGTCAGCACGCCGGCATAGCTGACCTCAGTGATTACGCCCGCTTCGACGTGGCTGCCGTCAGGCGCCTGCGCGCCGTCGTCGAGCAGCACGATCTTCTCCGGCCGGACGGTCATGAGCGCGCCGTCGCGCTCGATGATGTTGGAGACGCCGATGAACCCCGCGACAAACGAGGTCTGCGGCCGCTCGTACACCTCGATCGGCCCGCCGACCTGCTCAATGCGGCCCTTGTTCAGCACAGCTATCCGGTCACTCATCGTCAGGGCTTCTTCCTGGTCGTGAGTGACGTAGATGAACGTGATGCCGACCTCGCGCTGCACGCGGAGCAGCTCGAGCTGCATCTCCTGGCGAAGTTTGAGGTCAAGGGCGCCGAGCGGCTCATCGAGGAGCAGGACTTCGGGCTCGTTCACGATCGCGCGGGCCAGGGCTACGCGCTGCCGCTGACCGCCGGAAAGCTGGGCCGGCTTGCGCGCGCCGAGGCCCGCCAGCCGCACCATGTCCAGAGCCTGGTTCGTACGCTCGCGGCGATCCGCCTTGTCTACGTGCCGCACGCGCAGGCCGTACTCGATGTTCTCGGCCACGGTCATGTGCGGGAAGAGCGCGTAGTCCTGGAACACCGTGTTCACGTTGCGCGCGAAGGGGGGCGTGCCGGTGACGTCGCGGCCGCCAAGCTCGATCCGGCCTGCGTCGGGACGCTCGAAGCCCGCGATCAGCCGCAGCAGGCTCGTCTTGCCGGACCCAGACGGGCCGAGCAGGGTGAAGAACTCACCTGCCTGCACCGTGAGCTCAACGTCGTCCACTGCGGCCACGTCACCAAAGTTCTTGCGCAGGCCCACGACGTGGACAGCTGCCCGCGCAGGCGCCTCGGAGGTGGCCTGGGCGGATTGAACGGGGGTCGGCTCGGCGATCATTCGGCTCGTTGTATCACGGCCCGCCCAAAGCCGCAATGTGCCTTTATCGCCCTGTGATGTTGTGTCAGGCACAAACCTCGCAGCGACTGATTCGGTGGCTATAGGCGCGCGAATCCGAAGTGGCTGAACGACGTTTTCGCCCTGCGATCTGCCTTACTGCCCGAGCAGCCAGCGGTCGGGCGCGACGAGCTTGCGCGCCGCGGCAGGACCCCAGGAGCCCGGCCGGTAGGAAGCGACCTTGGGCGGGTCTGCTAGCAGCGGCTCGGCCATCTTCCACACGGCAGCCAGACCATCCGGGCGGGTGAAGAGCGAGCGGTCGCCGATAAGGACGTCGTGAATGAGCCGGACGTACGCCGGCAGCGGATCCGCGTCGGCCAGCTTCGCGAGCGGGATCTCGGCCGTGGCTACCCCGAGGCGAAGGCCGGGCCCTGGCCGCTTGGCGACGGCCGTCAGATCGATCTCGCCGTCTCCTGCGAGCGAGAAGGACAGCACGTTGGTATCGGGTGGCAGCTGGCCGGCTAGCGGTCCTTCGACCGGCCTGCGCAAGATCAGGCTGACGCGCTGCTTGGTCTCAGCGAGTCGCTTTCCGGTCCGCAGGTAAAACGGGACGCCTCGCCAGCGGGCGTTGTCAATCCACAACCGGGCCGCGACGAACGTGTTCTGCTGGGACTTAGTGGCCACGCCCGGCACGTCCCGGTAGCCGGCGAACTGGCCGAGCACCACCTCGGCCGGGTCGAGCGGCCGGAAACTCTTGATCACCCGTTCACGGGCCGGCTGCAAGTCGGCGGCGCCCAGGCTGGCCGGGGGTTCCATGCCCACCTCGGCCGCCAGCTGGAACAGGTGCGTGATGACCATGTCGAGAATCGCGCCGGTCGCGTCGTAGAACACGGAACGATCGGTGATGCCTAGCTTTTCCGGCACGTCGATCTGGACGGACTCAACGTGATCGCGGTTCCAGATCCCGCTGAACAGGCCATTGGCGAACCTCAGCACGTGCAGGTCCTGAGTCGCTTCCTTGCCGAGGAAGTGGTCGATCCGATAGACCTGCGACTCCGACAGCACCGAGTGGACTGCCCGGTCGAGCGCGCGGAAGCTCTCGGGCGAGGTGCCGAACGGCTTCTCATAGACGACACGGGCGCCGCGGGCCAGGTTGTGCCGGCCGAGTGCCTTAGTCAGCCCCGCGAACGCGACCGGCGGCACGGCGAGGTAGTGCACGAACTGAGGGTCGCCGCCCTCGGCCTTGCGGGCCTTGGCTAGGACGTCAAGCATGCTCCCGGGGTTGTCGCTGCTGAAACCGCCGCCAGCGAACAGGAGCCGCCGCGAGAAGGATTCCCACGCCGGGCCCTCAGGACTGAGCCCGACTTGCGTTAGCACATCGTGCACGTGCCTGCGAAAATCTTCGTGCGCGACGTTACCCCGGCCGTTGCCCACTAGAAGCCAGCGGTCTGGCAGCAGCCCTTCCTGGGCCAGCCGGTGAAAGGCCGGGAGCACGAGCCGCTTGGCCAGGTCGCCGGTGGCACCGAACAGTACGAATACGGTCGGGCCAGGTTTCGTACCACGCTTCGAAGTCGCCATGGCACCTAACGTTACGCGTGGCGTCCGCACGTGTGGCGCTCGCTCGATCAGCGGTAGCCCGGTCGGTGGTGGCCGATCACGCCGATGGGCTTGTGAAGGGGCGCGCACCAGACCTCGGTGCAGCGGGGGGCGCCACAGGTCACTCGCACGTGCCCACCGCGAGCCGCCTGGGCTGTGGCGCACTCGCACGGATCCCAGCTAATAGTCACGGTCCCCGGCCGCCACGGATGGTGCAGTCGGCACTGGAGCGGAATGCATGACCAGATCGACTGCTGCCGCTGGTTCATGGATATATTCAAACATGTGATCGAGTCGTGGAGAAGCTCGGTTCGGCGTTGCGCGGCGCCGCGGCAGCGGCTGGCGCAGCAGCGAGGGGTGACGGGCCGAGGAGCATGATGCCGATGACCGCGCTGACTGCGCCCGCGACCTGCACGAAGAGGATCCCGGGAGAGCTAGCGAGCCGCTCGCCGAAGACGACGGCGCCGATCAACACGCCCGAGACCGGCTCGACAGTGTCCATGATCGGCAAGCTGGCGCGGAGCGCTCCAGCCTTGTAGGCCGTAGCTGATAGCAGCAGCCCGGTGATGCCGAGCGCGAGCAACGCCCACAGCTGCCAGCGCGCCAGTATGGCTGCGCCCTCGCCGGACCGGACCATCCTAGTCAGGCTCAGGGTCACCGCTGCCGTCATCCCGAAGACGACCCCGGCCGCTATCGCCAGCAGCGAGGCTCGAGTGGCGCCCCGGCCGACGACCGCGGCCGCCACGGCGGCGGTGCCAATCAGCACGACCGCGCCGAACGCCAGGAGCCAGTCGCGCGCCGGACCGTCTGAGCGTCCCGCTGACTGAGGCGAGAACACGACGAACACAGCTACTCCACCGGCGACAAGCGCGCAGCCAGCCCACTCAGGGCGGCGCATCGCGCGCCGGTCCCACATGGCCGCGATCGGCAAAGCGAACAGCAGGTCGGTGGCCACCACCGGAGCGACCACGGCGAGCGGCCCAAACGCGAGCGCCACCGCCTGCAGGCCGTATGCGGCGACGGCGAGCCCGATTCCGGCCAGCCAGAGCCGGCGCCGGGCTAGGCGGGAGAGCAGCCCAAGCGGACTACGGACCCGTTCCCGCTGGACCTGACGATGCTGCAGGGCCACGCCGACGCCAAACGAGCATGCTGCGCCCAGCGCCGCGAGGACCGCGACCACCAGGCTCGCGGCCGTGCTCACGATGACGTCGTCGTCTGGCCGAGGTCAGCGTCGTGTTCACCGCCCTCGCCCTGGTCAGGCACTCCACGTGGCCGGCGCCGGTGCGATCGGGCCGAGCGCGGCGGGCGTGGTGCGCGCAGCCAGAAATACAGGCCGACGAGGCCGGCCCCGAAGGCCAGCCACGGCACCACAACGAACCACACGCTCTCATCCACTGCCATCACCCCCCTTACCGGCCGGTAGCAACTGTCAGTTCACCCGCTGGCGGTGCGGAACTGGTGCCGTGGATGTGGTGGCTGTGTGAAGATCAGCTGGCTCGCCCGATCGCGACCGTCGGCTGTGAATCCGCCGTACGCTTTCGACCACGCCGCCGAGCACGAAGGCTGCGCCGAGCGCGAGCAGCAATCCGGCCCACGGCCTGCCTTCGAACGCCGCCCCGCCAAGACGGCCAAGGAAGTAGGCGTAACTTGCCCAGATAGCGCCGGCGCACGCCGTCGCTAGCACGAAGCGCTTGCGGTCGTATCCGACGATCCCGCAGGTCACCGTCACGGCCGTCCGGCCACCAGGAATGAACCGGCACAGCACGATCACGCCTGCTCCGAAGCGATCGAGGGTGCGCTGGGCCCAGGCGCGCCGCCGCTCGCCGCGCTCGCCGGCGAAGAACCGTCGCTGGGCAACAGGGCTGAATCGGCGTCCGATCACGTAGGCCAGGTTGTCGCCGGCGAAAGCCCCGATTGCGGCGAGCAACACCAGCACGCCGATGCGCGGATCTGTGCTGCCGGCAGTAGCCACGCCGAGTGCAATCACGATGGTTTCGCTCGGCAGGATCGGCAACACGGCATCGAGGGCAGGAACCCAGAAGGCGGCGAGGTAGGACAGCGGCGCGGAGACCGCCAGCGCGGACAAGTCGATGACGCCCACATGGCCTCCTCTCCCGCCGATCACACCGCAGGCTCGTGTGAATTCAGTGGAGGCGAGATGTCGGGCAGACAGCCTCGGGCGCGTCTTGGCCGCGACAACGCTGGCGCCTGTTGACAAGGAGGAGACCAGGCGATGACGGGATGGACGACCGAGGAACTCGACAAGATCGGCGAATCCGATGAGCTGCACCTGCGGTCGCTTCGACCAGACGGCACGCTACGCGACCCCGTTACCATCTGGGTCGTCCGTAATGCCGACGACTTGTACGTCCGCCCGGTCCGAGGCCGTGACGGCTGGTATCGCGGCACGCTCAGCCGCCGCCAGGGCCACATCGAATCGGGCGGCGTCGACAAAGACGTGACGTTCGCCGAGGCCGACACCGACCCCGGCGTCAACGCCGCGATCGACGCTGAGTACAAGGCCAAGTACGGCGCTTACCCCGCCGACTTTGTCGACGCTGTCATTAACGCCCAGGCCCGTTCCGCCACCGTCAAGCTCATGCCGCGCTGAGCTTCGTCACGCCCTAGCGAACACGTGGATCGTGGTGGTGTTGTGCATTGGCACAGTGCCCAGCAGATTCCAGGCGAGGCCGAAGTCGGCCCGGTTGATGCCGGGTTCACCGCCAAGTAATCGGCACGCCTCAGATCCGCGGCGGTCTGCTGTGCCTCAAGGGTGGGTAATCGAGCGAATGAACGTCAATACAGCCTGACGAACGTTTGCATAACCAGCCTGCGGATCGACGAGTGCAGCGCCATGGGTCTGGTCAGCAACCGTGACGAGAGGCTTGTAATGGCTGGCCGTTCCCGCGCGGACAGCCAGCACATCGGCAGCGAACGCGCCGTCCTGTCGGCCGTATCCGAACAGGACCGGAACCCGCACATGCCGCGCGGCCGTTAGCGCATCCATGCCGCTGAACTGCGCTGGCCCGGACAAGTCGATGACGCCCGTGATCGAACTGCCGAGACGGGCCGCGGCGACCATAACGGCCGTCCCGCCCATCGACCCGCCCATGAGGACGACCTGGCGGGCACCCTCTTGGCGCGCCCACTTTGCGGCCGCCTCCACTTCACCCGGGTACGCGTTATTGGCTTGCGGGCTTGCCCCGAAGCCATCGAAATCGAAAGCGATTACCCGGAAGCCCCCGGCCGCCAGCGAGCGCGCATAAGGCCACCACTGGCACAAGGAGCCGGCAGCCTGGTGCGCGAGTACCACGGCGACTCGTCCCGACCCAGTGCTTATCGCCGCCAGCCGCTCGCCTTTGAGTCCATGCAGCACGAACATCTGCTGCCGCTCATGGGCGTTAAGGCAGTACCAGTCGGCTGAGCCGAACGGTGTCGCGGTCACGAGCGGCGTCGTGGATGTTGCGGCCTTATTTGGCGTCGCCGCGCCGCAGCCAGCTAAAGTGGCGGCCGCTGCGAGGCTGAGGAACGTCGTACGCGGCAGCGAGCGGCATGTTCCGCCACGGCTCCGGCTCTGCCTTGGCTGTCGGTTAGACACAATGGTCACTGTAAAGGAGGCGGCGTATCGGTGGCAGGCGCGGGCGCGGCCGCCTGACTGACCACACCGCTGATGGCGAGCAGGCGATCGACCTACCGGTGGCAGACCTGCCTTACGCCGCGATGATCGACCACGTGCGTGTCAAGCGACCACCGGTGTCAACGGGCGACCCTGCCAGCAATTTCCACGCCGCAAAGCGGGTCGCCAGAGTCATGTGGAGATGAAGGGAACGCGATGACCACTGTCACCGCCACACCCAAGTGCCTGATGCAAGGGGAGAACGGGCGGCCCCCGCCGACCCCCCCGAAGGCATGGGGCCGCCCTCGGCCCGCCGGCTCTCGGGGGTGCTGCGGCCGGGAGTCAGCCAGCGTGCCGTGACACAACAGCTAACCTCGAAGCTTCGTGCTAAACCTGGGCCTACTTCACACTGGCTGCTGCGCCGACGACTCCGAGAAGGATGATCGCGAGCAGCAAAACGAAGGCCTGGCTGATGCCGCTCTATAAGTCGCCGCGCGGCGGCTGGGACTACGCTGGCGCCGTCAGCTATTTGTGGGCGTCCAATTAGGCGAGAGTTTCGAGCCAGGACTTCTCACTAGGTCACCGCACGGCATGCCCATGTGGTCGTAGTAAACAGCGTCTCGAAAACGCCTCTGAGCCATTGCCCTGGCCTTTGCTACCATGAACGACTGGCTCCCAGATCGGTCCCCGACGGCGTATCCGCCGCCGTATATTTGTTCGATTCCACTGTCCTGACCTGGGTGGAGCTGAGGGGATTTGAACCCCTGACCCCCTCGATGCGAACGAGGTGCGCTACCGGACTGCGCTACAGCCCCTGGAACGCCAGTCAGCGTAGCAAATACCGGGTGGTCCCCGCTCTTTGCGATCATCTACCGACGTCGGCAGCTGCCGGCAGGCGCTCAGCTTGCCAGCACCCGGTCCCGGCTGAGCTCGGCGAGGTGGGCCCGCACGACTGGCCAATCGGCGGCCGTGATGGAGAACCGGGCCGAATCCCGCGGCCGGTCGTCGGCCGCTAGCCGGTGCGCCCGCAGGATGCCCTCGTAGCGGGCGCCGATCCGGCCCAGGGCGCGCTTCGATCGCTCGTTGCGGGCGTCGGTGTGGAAGCAGACGCTCTGCACGTCTCACGTCTCGAACGCAAGTGTCAGCATCAGGCGCTTCATCTCGGTGTTAGCGCCGGTCTGGATGGCGGACCTGGTCAGCCATGTATGGCCGATCTCGCACGTGTCCGGGCCGTCGTGCCCGTGCCGGGGATGGCCCTGCGGCCACGGCCACCAATCAAGATCGAATAGGCGCGTCGACCCGATGACCGCCTCGTCCGCAAGCCTGATGACGGCGAACGGCGCCGCGGTCCCGGATTCGCGGGCGGCAACCGCGGACTCGATGAAGCGGCCGACCGCGCCAGAGCCGACCGGAACTTTGCTCATCCGGTACAGGTCCGGCTCATCCGCCGACGCCGCGACGAGTCCTCGCAGGTGGCGAAGCTCCAATGGCTCCAGCCGTACGTGTCGGCCGGTCAGCTCTGGATCAAGGATGGGCACGTCGATCGCTCTCGGATTTATGTTATAGTACAAAGAGCTTATTATGTCCATACAATACTTGCCTGCGGGCCGGAGCGCGAGCGAGATCGCTGCCGACGTCGAAACGGCGATCCGCGACGGCCGCCTGCATCCCGGCGAAGCGCTGCCGCCGGTTCGCGCCCTGGCGACCGAGCTCGGCGTGAGTCCAGCGACTGTCGCATCCGCCTACCGAGATCTGCGGCTGAAGGGAATCGCGCGCGGTCACCGGCGCGCGGGCACCCGGATCACGGGCTCGCCACCGACGGCACCGCGACCGCCGCTCACCGTCCCGGCCGGCGCTCGCAATCTCCTCAGCGGATCACCAGACCCGCTGCTGCTCCCGCCGCTGCCCGGCCTGTGGGGGAGCGCGGGCGCCGCGATGTCTCCGCGGCAGTATGGCCATCCCTCAGTCTCACCACGCCTGGCCGCTGCTGCGTACAGCCGTCTCGAAGCGGACGGCGTCGCCGCCGCCAACCTTTCCGTTGTCAGCGGGGCGCTCGATGGCGTCGAGCGCATATTCAGCACCTCGCTGCGCGCTGGCGACCGGGTAGCGGTTGAGGATCCTGGTTATCCGCCGCTTTTTGACCTGCTCACCGCCATGGACCTCGAGCCCGAGCCCATGACCGTAGACGAGTCGGGCGTTCAGCCAGAGGCACTTGCCGCCGCCATCATTGCCGGCAGCCGAGCGGCGGTCTTCGTTCCGCGGGCGCAGAGCCCGACAGGTGCAGCCCTGACCAGCGCACGCGCCGTCGAGCTGGGCCGAATCCTGGCCAGTGCGCCTGACCTCCTGGTCATCGAGGACGACCACGCCGGCGAGGTCGCCGGGGCTTCGGCGCTGAGCATCGCCTCTGGCCGCCCGCGCTGGGCCTCGATCAGGTCGGTATCCAAGTCGCTCGGCCCGGATCTGCGGCTCGCCGTGATGGCGGGAGACGCCATCACAATCTCCCGCGTCGAAGGGAGGCAGGCCCTGGGCGCAGGGTGGGTGAGCTACCTGCTGCAAGACACCGTCGCCGAGCTCTGGCGGGACCCGGCCATTCAGGAGCTGCTGAGGCGCGCGGCCGAGGTGTACACAACCCGCCGCGAGCAGCTGATCAGCGCGCTGGCAAGCCGTGGCATCTCGGCGCGCGGCAAGTCAGGCCTGGCGGTGTGGGTACCTGTCGCCGACGAGACCGGTACTACGTCGGCGCTACTCGACCGCGGCTGGGCGGTCGCGCCCGGGGAGCGGTTCCGGATCGCGTCCCCACCAGGGATACGCATCGGCATCGCGACGCTAACGGCAGCCGAGATCGAACGGCTCGCCGCGGATCTGGCTAGCTCACTGCGCCGGCGGCCACGCCGCACAGACTGAAGTTGCAGCGGTCAGTCGCCCACTGCGCGAACGGCCGCGTCGGCGTACTGGTCGTACAGCTGGTCGGCGACCCTGGCCGAGATGTCGATGATCTGCGCGGACAGCTCCGCGTCGCTCGCCACCGCGGCGGCGTGTGCGCGCTGGCGCGTAGGTCGGGCGCGCGCCTCGATGGCTGCCAGCCGGCGCGCCTGCTCGGCATCCGCGAGCGCGGCTTCGCGGAGGAGCAGGAGGTAGATCACCAGCAATCCGGCCGGCGGGAGGACAGCCCACCACGAAGTGACCTTGAGTGCGGTGCACGCCCCCGCGACGGCCGTCAGGAGCAGCAGCATCGCGAGCAGTCGCCGGCGCGCCTTCAGCACGCGCGACCGCGTCGGCCGGCCACGAAAAGACCCAGAAAACGGAACGGGCGCGTTTCTGTCCACGCCGCCATCGACAGCGCGGTTCGCTTGCAGCACATCGACGGGGTACCCGCCGTGCTGGACGTCGCTGGGGTACTGGACGTCGCTGTGGCAGTGGACGTCGCTGGGGTACTGGACGTCGCTGTAGTCACACTGCGTCTCCGCGTCGTACTCGGCCGCGTACTCGACATCCACCTCGACGTCGACGTCAAACCTTGAGCGCAGCTGAGCGTGCTGGCGGCGAAGCCACCGCGGTACCAGGACGAACGCCCAGACTGCGACGATGGCGAGGTACAGGAACGAGCTGCTCACGGGCGCACCACGTGGTCAGCGGCAGCGCACTCCGCCAATCGGGTGACACACCGCGGCCGGGCCTGGTCGCGAGTCGCGGAAGGTAGCGAATTGGCGGTGCTCACGTCACGCACGGTAAAGGTCGCCGACTGCCGTGACGAGCATTCGGCCCGGTGTGTCGCGAGATCGGCATTCGCCCGGCCATCCGCCTGGCTTCCTCATTTGCGTGAAGGATTCGGCGCATTGGAGCCCGCTGAATCCTTCACGCAAACCGTGAAGACCCTTCAGCCGGCCCGTAGCCGCGAGTTCACCATGCTTCGCCAGCGCGGCATGAGCCCATTCGGGACGTCCTCGGCTGTCAGCGCGTAGCAGATGTGGTCATGCCACGCACCGTCAATGTGCAGGGAGCGTCGCCGCAGGCCTTCTTCGCGGAAGCCGAGCTTCTCGACGACGCGGCGGCTGGCGACATTCTCCGGCCGAATCGTCGCCTCGACGCGGTGCAGCCCGACACCGAAAAAGCACTGGTCAAGCGCGAGCGCCAGCGCTGTCGGCATGATGCCGCGGCCGGCGAACGCCTCATCGATCCAGTAGCCGACCTGAGCCGACCTCGCTGATCCCCAGACGATGCTGCCGATTGTCAGCTGCCCGGCGAACTGTCCGTCGTACGTCACCACCCACGGCAGCGCCACGCCTTGCTTGGCCTCTCGCCGCATCGTTCGCGCCATCGCCACATACGGCCCAAGACTGGACCGGTAAAGCGGCGTTTCCGGGTTGGTCGGCTCCCACGGGCGCAGCCATGCTGCGTTTCGCACCCGCGTCTCGCGCCAGGTAGCGGCGTCCTTGATCTTTATCGGACGCAGGCTAACCGGCGCGTCCAGGAGCGTCGGCTCCGTCAGCGTCACCCACCCGCGCGACCGTCCCACGCCACCATCATCGCGTGAGCGCCCTACGATCCGCTATCGGGTCGCGAGAGCAAACCGTCTCAATACCGAATGTCTCGAACGCCAGTGTCAGCCGGCTGCCGGCCGCGGATGATCGCCGCCGCGGGCCTGGTCGACGGCGTGCTCGAGTAGTTGGCCGAGAACCGCCATGCCGTCCCGCACCCCGCCGGTCGAGCCGGGCAGATTGACGATCAGCGTGTTGCTGGCCAATCCGGCGACGCCACGCGAGAGCGTGGCAGTCGTCACGCCGGCTGCGACGCCGAACGCGCGTATCGCCTCCGGTATGCCAGGTATCTCCCGGTCTAGGACCAGCCGCGTCATCTCTGGGGTCAGGTCACCAGGCGTCAGCCCCGTGCCGCCGGTGGTGATGACGACGTGGTAGCCGGCCTTGACCGCGTCACGCAGAGCTGCCTCCACCGCCGCCCCGTCCGGTATCACGACCGGGCCGTCGACTTCGCAACCGGCCTCGCGCAGCAGGTCGGCCAGGACCGGCCCGGACTTGTCTGCGTACACTCCGGCGGCCACCCGGTTCGAGACTGTAACAGCGAGCGCCCGGATCATCAGCGGTGCCAGCTTCCGGACTTGCCGCCGGTCTTTTCCTCGACGCGAACGTCGGTGATCACAGCGGCCGGGTCGACCGCCTTGATCATGTCGATCAGCGCGAGGCCGGCAACGGAGACGGCAGTCAGGGCTTCCATCTCAACGCCGGTCCGGTCGGCGGTTCGCGCCGTGCTGGTGATCAGCACGCCGTGATCGGCCACCTCGAGATCGACCGTGACCGAGTGCAGCGCGATCGGATGGCACAGCGGGATAAGGTCGGGCGTGCGCTTCGCTCCCTGGATGCCGGCAATCCTGGCGACCGCGAGCGCGTCGCCCTTGGGCACCTCACCAGCGCGCAGCGCAGCCACAGCTTCAGCCGACAACAGCACTGTGCCCGTCGCCGTCGCCGACCGCGTGGTCACCTCCTTGGCCGATACGTCGACCATGCGCGCTTGGCCAGCTGGGCCGAGATGCGTGAGGCGGCTCTCTGTCACGGCAGTTCCAGCACGTCGACTGTGGCACCCGCGTCCAGCGAGGTCACCTGCTCGGGAACGATGACCAGCGCGTTCGCCTTGGCCAGCGACGCGAGCTGATGTGACATCTGCCCGGACACCGGCGTGACCAGGCCAGCTGGACCGTCAAGAATGCCTCGCAAGAACGAGCGCTTTGCCGCTGGAGATCGCACCGCCTGGGTGAGAACGGCCTGCGCAGGCTTACCCCGTTCCGGAACTGAATCTTGGAGGGCATCGAGCGCGGGCCAGACGAACAGGCAGAACGAGACATACGCGCTTACCGGGTTCCCCGGCAGGGTGAAGATCGGCGTGCCAGCCGGGCCGACCGTGCCGAACCCCTGGGGCATGCCGGGCTGCATCGCGACCTGGCGGAACGTGACCGTGCCGAGCGTCGTCAGGGCGGCTTTGACCACGTCGTGCTCGGCGCCCATGCTCACGCCACCGCTGGTGATCAGCACGTCGGCGTCGGCCAGCGCGTCCTGCACGGCGGCGAGCACGGCGCCGGTGTCGTCGCGCACGATCGGGTACCGGCGCGCCGGGCAGCCGGCCTCCCGCGCCGCAGCCGCCAGCATCGTCGCGTTGGACTCCCAGATCTGCCCCGGGATCAGGGCCGTGCCGGGCTCGACCAGCTCATTGCCAGTGGAGATCACGGTTACTCGCGGTCGCGGTCTGGCTGTGACCGTGCCATGACCGGCCGCGGCCAGCAGGCCGAGGTGCACGGCGCCTAGCCGCGTTCCCGCTGTAAGCAGCACGTCGCCAGCGCGCGCGTCGCCACCGGTCATGCGCACTGAAGCGCCTTCAGCCACGGCCGTCCGGATCGCTACGCGATCGGTGCCGCCATCCGTCCGTTCCACCGGAACGACAGCATCGGCGCCGGCCGGCAGCGGCGCACCTGTCATGATCCGGATCACGGTGCCGGGAACGAGGCTGCGCAAGCCGGTGTCGCCCGCCGCGACCTCGCCGTCGACCGCGAGCATGACCGGGTTGTCGTCGCTTGCCGTCGTGACGTCCGCGGCGCGAACGGCGTAGCCGTCCATGGCGGAGTTATCGAACGACGGCAGCGGCCAGCGCGCCGTGACATCGTCGACAAGAACCGCACCGAGTGCGTCGGCGAGCGTCAGCTCACGCGGCGGCAGCGGCCGGATCGCGGCCATGATGTCCGCGAGATACGCCTCGATCGAATCCATTAGTTGCTGGCCGGCCCCAGAGTTTCCAGATAGTGACGTAGCCAGGGTACGAACTCGGGCGCGATGTCCGGGCGCTCGCACGCGAACCTGATCTGCGTCCGCAGGTAGTCGAGCTTGTTTCCGGTGTCGTAGCGGCGACCGCGGAACAGCACTCCGTGCACGCCGCCACCGTCGGCGCTGTAGGTCTCGTCACCGCCATCCACGCGGTCGGTCCGCGCCAGTGCGCGGAGCGCGTCGGTGAGCTGTATCTCGCCGCCGCGTCCGGGTGCGGTGTTACGGAGCACTTCGAAGATCGCCGGGTCGCAGATGTACCGGCCGACCACGATCCAGTTGGACGGCGCCTCGCCGATGGGCGGCTTCTCTACCAGGTCGGTCACCGCGACCACGTCGTCGGAGTCCGTTGGCTTGATCGACGCGACGCCGTAGGACGACACGTCTTCCGGCTCGACTTCCATCAGCGCGACGATGCTGCCGCCGTACTGCTGGCGGACCTGGATCATGCGCTGAAGCAGTCTGTCCCGAGAGTCGATGAAGTCATCGCCGAGCAGCACCGCGAACGGCTCACGGCCAACGTGGTCGGCTGCGCACAGAACCGCATGCCCGAGGCCGAGCGCCTGCCCCTGCCTGATGTAGTGCATCGTGGCGATGTTGTTCGAGGCCTGGATGCTGGCGAGGCCAGCGTCGTCGCCTTTTGCGGTGAGGATCTCCTCAAGCTCCACGTTCCGGTCGAAGTGATCCTCGATGTTGGTCTTGCTGCGTGCCGTCACCATTAGCACGTCGGTGAGTCCTGCGGCGGCTGCTTCCTCGACCACGTACTGGATGGCCGGGGTGTCGATCACGGGCAGCATTTCCTTGGGCATCGCCTTGGTCGCAGGTACGAACCTGGTACCCAGGCCAGCCGCGGGGATGACCGCTTTGGTGACGGGCGGTGAATGAGCCATGCTGAGAACCTTAGCTAGCGAGCTGGAGGACTCGTGCACGGAACTGGCCCCGAATATCTCAAGTCCAGCAGGGCTGGTAGTTCCGATAAGCCTGTTCTGCTCGGATCTGCCGGGACACCTGAGCTTGCCGGG
>DATIOU010000090.1:0-50552 GCA_035472835.1 Streptosporangiaceae bacterium
CGCGGTGCCGTTCCAGGAGGCGAAGTGGTCCCGGCTGGGGAACCGGTGGATGTTGCCGACGTCGGCCAGCAGCCGGGCGGCGCTGGAGGGGCCGATGCCGTGCAGCTGCAGCAGGGTGGAGCCGCGGGCTTCGACCAGGACCGTGATTTCCTTCTTGCCGGCCTTGATCTTGCGGTCGATGCCTTCCAGCTCGGTGATCAGCTCCGCCGCGAGCCGGCGGCGGGTCTTCCCGACCACATCACGCGGCCTCACCGCGGCGATCAGGGCGCGGGCCTGAGCAGCGGACAGGAACTGCTTCGCCCCGCCGGGAAGCAGCTCCAGCAGCAGCCGGTGGATCCGGTTGATGGTCTGAGTGCGCGCCCGGCCGAGCTCATCACGCCGGTCGGCCAGCATGCCCAGCACCACCAGGTCCGGGCTGACCTCGACCTGAACCAGGTTCGGCGACCGTAACGCCGCCAGCGCGACCGAATGCGCGTCCACCGGGTCGGTCTTGCGGCCGTTGCCGGTGGCGAAGACCCGTACCTGCGCCGACAACTTAGCGGGCACGTCCAGCACCGTCTCGCCGCTGGCGACAAGCCGGTGCGCGATGTGCCGGCCGACCCCGTTGCAGCCCTCGATCGCCCAGACCCGGTCGGTGAACTGCCGGCCGGCCTGGAGCATTTGCACGTAGCCGGCTTTGTCGGTGCCGTACCGCCCCGCCGCCAGCACCCTGGCCCGATCGTCGATCACCTCGATCGTCGCCGACCGCTTATGCGGGTCCATCCCGATGATCACGCCCATGAGTACTCTCCCTTGCTGGCAGTGAGCTGACCGCAAGGAGGGCACCGCTACTTCGAGCAGGACAAACCCCTTTTGAGCCTCTCCTCGCACGGTGCCCGGCGAGAACGCAAGCCAGATGAGAGCCACGCCAATGAGACAGGCGGGCAGCCGCTAATGAGAGCGTCTCGCCGGGCACCTGAACCGAGTCTGGCCAGACACCGGCCCTGCCGCCAAGTCTTAAGTAGCCGCTCTGCGCGGGTGTTACCCCGTCGTACAGCGGATGCCGGGGCTGAACGGCAATTGCGGATGATGAAGCTGACCAACAAGGATCGGATTGTGACAGAACATGAAGCGAGGCTTAGCGAGTTGGCTGCGCGCATGGCGCAACTGGGCGCGGATGACCCTGCGGGCTGGGCGCGCTCGAAGATCCAGGAAGACATTGCTCAGCGGCCGAGGTACCTGTTCTTACGACGCCTGTGGCCGGAGGCTATCGATGGATGGCGCGACCCAGCGGTGCTGTCCCGTGTGTCGGCTGCTGCACGCGTGCTCGAAGCGGGCGCGAATCCAGGCGACCTGAGCCAGGCGATGCGCCTCGCCGCCTACGAGGCCGTGTTCACGGTCCTGTCGATCCTGGATGAGGGATATGGCCCGGACGCACCGGAAGATGCGCCGGGCTGGCGGCTTATGGAGACCGAGGCCGAGTCAGATCAGCTGACTGGCCGCGACGTCGGTGGCCTTCACGAAGACATCCTGATGCTTGATCCGAGCCACCGTGAAGGGTCAGATCTCTTCGGCCTGTAGCTTTCGGCCGCCGTCGGTCGCCTGCCTGACGCCGCCGTCCACCGATCCGCTGGGAGCGCGCTTGGCACGCACGCTCTATGCCGCGCTTGGTGCGCAGTCCAGCTGCGAGTGCAGATGGATCGGATCTGGCCAGCCCGCGGGCCGTGCCCGCGGGCTGGCGCGCAGACTGTTCTTGTGCAGACGAGCTACGGCGTTGTGCCGATCGGGTGGGTGCAGTCGGCCCTGACGGTCCTCGACGATGCGCCGAACCAGCGTGACGGCGCGCCTCGCGCGTGGATCCGCTTCGATGAGCACCTCGCGGAGGGCGCCACGGACCTGCGGCCGGGCGACGAGATCGTGGTACTCACCTGGCTCCACCTGTCGCCGCGCGACGAGCTAAGCACGCACCCCCAGGGCGACATGAGCCAGCCGCTTACCGGCGTGTTCAGCACCTGTTCGCCCAATCGGCCGAACCCCATTGGCCTCCACCGAGCCCGCATCGTGGCGCGCGACGGGCTCCGGATTGAAGTCGACGCGCTTGAGGCAATCGACGGCACGCCGGTGGTAGACGTCAAGCCGGCCATCGACCCGCCCGCATGACGCTCTGGGCGCCGCGGAGGCTGCGTTGAAAATGCATGCGGTCTCTGACCTCGAACATCCTGTCTTGCCGCGGTGCGTGCTCTCGAGCTGACCTCGGGAGTGAGCGACCTGGCGCGATAGTTTTGCCCGTGCAGCTGCCATGAGTCCTGCGGTGGTCCCAGGTCTGTACGCCACACCAATCCATCGCGCTCGAAGCGGGAGGTATCTTGAAGCTTCTTCTCACGTCCGGGGGCGTCACGAACCCGAGCATCCGCGATGCGCTCGTCGACCTGCTGGGCAAGCCGACCGCCGACGCCACCGCACTCTGCATCCCCACCGCGCAGTGGGGCCACCCCATGTGCGGGCCGGTCTCAGCGCGGGGGTTCGTAACCGGCCTCCCCCCGTGGGGTGGCATGACCTCGATGGAGTGGAAGTCGCTGGGCCTTCTCGAGCTGGCGGCGCTGCCCACGATCGGCGCGGAGCGCTGGGTGCCCTGGGTCCGGGAGGCCGACGTCCTGCTGGTCGACGGCGGCGATGCGACGTACCTGGGCCACTGGATGCAAGAGTCCGGGCTGGCCGACCTGTTGCCGTCGCTGTCCGACACGGTCTGGGTGGGCGTGAGCGCCGGGAGCATGGTGATGACGCCCCGGATCGGCGCCGACTTCGTGGAGTGGCCGTCCGCGTCCGACGACCGCACTCTCGGCGTCGTCGACTTCTCGATCTTCCCGCACCTGGACGTCTTCCCGCAGAACACCATCGCCGAGGCGGAGCGCTGGGCCACCGAGATCGGCGGCCCGGCGTACGCCATCGACGACCAGACGGCGATCAAGGTGACCGACGGCACCATCGAGGTCGTCTCCGAGGGGAGCTGGAAGCAGTTCCCCTGATAGCCGCGGCCGACAGCGATCGGCGGGGACGGAGTGCCCGCTCATCAGCTGGTCGGTCGGGACTAAGCGAAGCGTTCGCTAACGAGCGTCTAGCGGGCGCTTGGCGTCGGGCCGGGCGCGCTGCTTCCGCTCTTACCGAAAGTAAGTCGGTCGGTTGTCGGCCGAGGCTTACGGAGACTCATTGCATGGCCATGGCGGGTGGATGCTCGAAGGAGGCCGGGCAGCGGAAGACGTACAAGTCGTAGCCGCGCCCGATCGACACGTCGGTGGGTTGGACGACGCTTGCGCCGGTTCCTCTGCCGGCCGCCAACTGCCACCTGTCCCGTGCCACTCGCTGGACGCCGCGGTGAACAGCAACGTCATCTCGGTGGCGCACTCGGAGCAATTCATGGGGTGCGGGTCGGTCAGCGACCAGTTCGCAAAGCCGCCCACCTTCCAGCCGGGCGCCAGGGACAAGTCGTATTGGTAGCTACGTCCGGTCTCCTCCTCTTCGTGCTCGCCGGCTTCTTCCTCCCACGCGGTGATCCGGGCGTCCAGTTCCTCGGGCAACAGACCGCCGTACTGGTACTCCCGCACCTGCTCCGGATGCACAACGCAGGAAACCGGCAGGTAGGCCTCGCTGACCACCGGGGGTTCGGGTGCCGCGACCGCTGGCATGGCCACGTCGGCGCTGCGCCGCCAGTACAGCCGCACCCGCGGGTTGTAGCCCTCCTCTGAGTGGCCTAGCGGACACCACAGCACCTGCAACAGGTCGGCGTCATCCGGGCCGGCGAAGTCGGGGACATCCCGACGGTAGAGCTGCGCCACCGGGATCAGGGGGATCGGCTGGTCCACCAGATCGTCCGCCTCGGAAAGGTCGTAGCCCGCCAGTTCCGCCCTCTCCTAGTCAGTCAGGTCGTACCGAGCGCCGCTCGCCGCCGCCCGGGCCTGTGCCGCCGCGTAGATCTCCCGGCTGCGGCGGACCGTCGCCGGTGTCCTGAGCCGACGGACGTAGTGGTCGTCACCGTCCGTGCACACCGGCCAGGGCTCATCGGCCGGCCAGAGAAGCGGGCCACCGACAGAGCTGTCGGCGGTCATGGGCTTGCCGGGCCGGGGATGCGGCCGCGTGGCCGTTGCCGAATAGGCACTCAACTCTGGGAAGTACTGCGTGATGTCCACCGGGCGCCGCGGCGTGGTGCGAGTCACGGAAAGGGATCATAGGCAGTCGAACGACGAAGATCGTCAAGTGGGCTTTCTGCATCACGGATTCGCCTGACGGCACCGGCTCCCAGCACCGACGAGTCCGCGCAAGGCATATGCGGCGGGAGCCCTTCCAACTATGCCCAACCCGTGGACAGGCATCCGGATCTGCCGCAGTTCGACTGCTAGTGAGTCGCATTGGGGCGCGGCGGGCGCGGCGTCATAGCTCGTCTTCGTTGTCGCGCATCAATCGATCAAGCTCGCTTGGATCCAGCCGCTTGATCTCTCGTTCTAGGACCCGATCGTAGTGCCCATCGTTCGGGTCGAGGCCCGGCCGCCGCGAGGTACGGCCGTACTCGCGCAGGAACACAGCAAGCCGTGTGCGCAGCCGCTCTTCTCGCCGGGACATGAGCAGACGGTAACGCCCTAGCGGCCAACCGGGCGACGCGTTATCGGCCTGTGAGTTACCGCTCTATGCCGCGCGGAGTGCTCTGTCCGAGCGTGACGACCTTGCCTCAGGTGACCTTCCGCTATGCGGCATGGCGGGCTGAAATGGGGGCGTGGACGAGGAACTTCGCCGGGAACTGCTCAGACGGCGCGATGAGGATCAGCGGGTCCGTCAGCTGGTCTGTCCGCCCAGAGGGCAGCAGATGGTCCGGCTCCCCGACGAAGTCGCCGCGGAATGGCAGCGGGTCGACAGCGACAACACGCGCTGGCTTGGTGATCTACTCACGACGCTGGGCTGGCCGGGCCGGTCACTGGTCGGCGACGACGGCGTTCAGGCAGCGTGGCTGCTCGCCCAGCACGCCGACCGCGCTCCTTCGCTGCAACGGGCATTTCTGGATGCCCTGCGCGACGCGGTCGCCCAGGGCGAAGCCTTCCCGGGACACCTGGCCTACCTCGAAGACAGGGTGCGAGTCCGCGCTGGCCAGCCGCAACTGTATGGCACCCAGTTCACTGTCACCGGCGGCACTTTCGGGCCCTATCCGATCGAGGACCCCGCGCGACTGGATGAGCGCCGTGCAGCAGCGGGGCTGCAACCGTTCGCTGACTACGAGGCCCGGATGAAAGCCGAGCCTTAGCCAGCCACTCGGGAGAACGCGCGCGCACATCAGCGTGATCGCAAACCGGGTGATTAATGCTGCGAGCGGCGACGGGCATGCTGCCCGCACCAGGCGTCCGTCGCGCCGGAAGAGAAACCATGGGTTGTCGTCGACCATGTTCGCGTTCGTCCACACCCTGACGTGGAGTGGCCCGCCGGTCACCTTCGTCGGCTCTCGCCAGGGCCATCCTCTGGCGGTGCACTCAACCTTGGCAGCGGCGACTGCCTCTGCCCTACTCAGAACTCTCGATCGCACCACGTTTCGATCCTCGCCGACCGCGGTGAGGTCTGGGAGGACAGCCCGAAGTAATGCGCGCTCATGCCGCGAATTCCGCCCACTCGTTCACGCCGATGAGCGAGCAAGTGCGAGGATCCACGTTGTGGAGGCGGAGGTCGTTTCGCGCGCGATGGCCGCGGCGACAGCACTGGCCGGGGAGCTGCATCTGCGAGTCGACGACGCAGTCGTGATTCACAATTCGAACAAGCTCGCTCTACGTCTGTTGCCGCGTGGCGTCTTCGCCCGAGTAGCACTGGTGGGGCAAGAGGTAGCCGCGCTTGAGGTCGAGCTCGCTCTGGACTTGCTGGAACCGCGAGCCCCGTCGCTGCGCTGGAGCCGCGGGTTGAGCCGCGGGTCTACGAGCGCGACGGCTTCGCCGTGACCTTGTGGACCTATTACGAGGCCGTGGCTCCTGACCTGGACTTACCAGGCGCATACGCAGACGTGCTCCAACGCCTGCACACCGGCATGCGAAGCGTCGAGATCGCAACCCCACACTTCCTGGACCGAGCCGCAGAGGCTGAACGGCTAGTCACGCACCGAAACGAAAGCCCCGCGCTCGCTGAGGCCGACCGGCATCTCCTCCTCAGCACGCTGCAGAGCGCTTGTGAACGGATCCGCAGCCGCGGTCCTGCCGAGCAGCTGCTGCACGGCGAACCGCATCCTGGCAACCTCCTCAGCACCCGTGACGGCCTGCTGTTCATCGACTTCGAAACGTGCTGCCGTGGACCCATCGAGTTTGATGTTGCCCACGTGCCAGAGGAAGTCAGCGCGCGCTATCGGGACGTCGATCAAGTTCTGCTCGCGGAGTGTCGGCGGCTGGTGCTTGCGATGGTCGCTGCCTGGCGCTGGGACATCCGCGATGAATTCCCGGATGGCCACCAGTACGGCCGACACATCCTGTCCTTACTCCGCCAGGGTCCGCCGTGGCCCGCACTCGGTACTCTCGCCTCCGAGTAGCGGAACGTACTCACATGCCGCTTACGTCATTCCGAGCTCAGCGCGGATGCGTGCCCAGCGCTCGTGACTCGGTCCGTGATACACGCCGAGCAACGTCCCATCGATCAGGACTTCGAGCAGTGCAGACTCATATGCGTCATCGTGCCGCCGGTAACTGGTGCGATCGCCTTCCACGACCGCCGCAGTGATCCGCCACCCGCCAGGCACCTGGGCGAACCAGGCTTCGTAGATGCCGCGGCCCGTCCAGCTTCGATGCATGTAGAGCTTGTGACCCTCGACGAATGCGTTCCACTTATCGTCCATGTCGGCGGACTTATGACCCTGCGATATCGAGCGCCAGTCCGCATCCGACCAGACACGATCCAGCGGCGGAATGGCCGCCGCCACCAGCACCGGCGTTAGTTTGCCAAAGTCATCCCGCGTGAAACTCTGCTCGACGTTCACACCATCAAGCATCCCGCGTCAGCCGGGCTTTGCCGACACGCAACGTCCGCTTCTGCCACCAGGAGGTCTAGTTCCTCCTCGACGGTGTCCGCTCGCCGAGCACCTTGCGCACGGCCTCAGCCTGCCGTTCGAGGGCGTGCCGCATTTGATAACCGGTATGCGCGGCGTCAGACTTGACCTGAGTTCGACGCGCCGACCCGGATTCATCCTCAGACACCATGCTGGTGTCCACATGCTCCTCGCCCATGTAAGAGAGCACCAAAGTGATCTCGAACGCAACGTCATCGCGCCGGTAACGCACTCGGCGCATCAGCGGATACACCCCGGCCTCGTCATCTACAACCTCTGGGCCCGCGAAACCATGCTCGGCGCGAAGGAATTCCAGGCGACTCGCAGCTTCCGCAACGAACGTCTTCACTCGGATGTCCACGTGGCCAGTCTGCGCTGCGCATTGGGCGCACGACCAGCCGCAGCACGCTCGTCGCAGGCACCCGCACATGCCGCGGGTGGTTCGGGCCACACTCGCGCCGAAGTATCACAGCGTTACGGCGAGGACGCCGAGTTCGGACCTAGCGGCGGAGGTCGTTGAGCCAAGCCCGCGCGCGCTCCACGTGCGAGTCAGTAAGCCCGATCAGGGGATCAACCTTCACCATCAGGTGGCGCCCGAGGCCTTCCTGGCGGGCAAGGTGGCTCACGGCACTCGCGTCGTCTTCGAACCAGACAAAGGACGTCAGCCCGACCCACGCTGCCACGTGGATCGCTTTCCAGATGCCCAGCGACGACCCGGCGGGCGGCCTCCAGCACCGCGGGATCGGAACAAAGCGCAGCGTCGGCAGGCCAACCCGTGGCGCGACCCAGATGTTCGCCCGGTTCCGCCAATAGGTGGCCCACACCAGCTCCGCGTCGGCCACCTCGGCGAGCTCAGCGAGCATCGGGCCATGCGATGGGTTCAGCAGCAGTCGGCGAGCCAGACCGCCTGGGAAGACCCACTGGCGGCGGTAGCCCGGCGCTTGGGACCGTGCGGGGTTGAGCACGCCATCCACATCGACCAGCACAAGCGGCTTGGACGGCTCCATCACAGCACCATAAACCGAGGCGATACTTCGCGAGCTGCCTGTCTCTTACAGACCAGACACCGGCGGCATAGACACGGCGCCGTTCCTAGGCGCCGCTCAGCTCGATCGCCGAGCCGACCGCCAGCGTGCGCTGGCACGTCGACGGCGAAACTGTCGCACTCGAGGTGATCACCGGCACCCTGGAGGCCCCGGCCAGTTGCCATTCTCACTCGGTCAGGCTTGTCGTCGGAAACTGAAAACTGAGCACTGCGCCTTGCCGACTACTGCTCAGCTTTCGGTTGCCGTTGACAAGGCTCATCCACCGCCGTGGAGATCCTCAACATCATCGACGACCATTCCCGGCTGCTGACCGCATCCGCCGCCCGGCTCACCTTCAAGGCCGCCGACGTCGTCACCGTGTTCCGGCAGGCAGCGGCCGCGCACGGGCTGCCCGCCACGATGCTGTCCGGCAACGGGGCTGTCTTCACCGGCACGCCCCGCGGCCACGGGAAAGTCGCCCTCGAGATCGAGCTCGCCGCCCTGCACATCAGCTTCCGGCACTCCCGCGCCTACCACCCGCAGACCTGCGGCAAGATCGAGCGCTACCACCAGACCCTCAAGAAATGGCTCGCCCGCCAGCACCCGGCCGCCACCCTCGCCGGCCTGCAGGCCCAGCTCGACCGGTTCACCGCCTACTACAACAACCAGCGCCCCCACCGCGCGCTCGGCCGCCGCACCCCCGCCACCGCCTTCGCCGCCCGGCCGCCGGCCGGGCCCGGCGGGCTCACCGCCGCTGCCCACTACCGCATCCGCCACGACCGCGTCGACGACACCGGCGTCATCACCATCCGCTACAACAGCCGGCTCCACCACATCGGCCTGGGCCGCGCCCACGCCCGCCGCCACGTCCTGGCCCTCATCGCCGACCTGGACATCCGCGTCATCAACCGCGACACCGGCGAGCTCATCCGCGCACTCACCCTGAACCCGGCAAAGGACTACCAGCCACAACCCAGAAAAGAGAACGATGTCTCAAGACACCCGTGAACGGTGTCCCGAGACGTCACATTGGGGTGAGCGATGGGATTCGAACCCACGACATCCAGGACCACAACCTGGCGCTCTAACCAACTGAGCTACGCCCACCATCGCTGCCGGGCACTATCGCGCCGCAGCGGCCTACGAAGCATACCGGGCCGCGGTCACTCCGGAGAACTCGATTGCCCGTGGGCCTGACCCTCACTCTCGGCCTCCGCTGCGAGCCGCGCCGCGATCTGCCGAGCTGTCGCGGTGTCGGGGCCGGGCTGGGGCACGAAGACGGCCTGGCGGTAGTACTTCAGCTCCCGGATGCTTTCCCGGATATCGGCCAGTGCCCGGTGCCCGCCGTGCTTTTCCGGGCTGGCGAAGTACGCCCGCGGGTACCAGCGCCGGGCCAGTTCCTTGATGCTGGAGACGTCCACCATCCGGTAGTGGAGGAAGGAGTCAAGCTCCGGCATGTCCCTGGCCAGGAACGCGCGGTCGGTGGCGATCGAGTTCCCGCACAGCGGGACCTTCCGCGACTCGGAAACGTGCTGCCGGACGTACGTCAGGACCAGGTCCTGGGCCTCGGCGAGGTTCAGGCCGTCCGGGAGCTCGGCGAGCAGCCCGGAACTCGTATGCATCTCCCTGACCACCCCGTCCATGCCGTCGAGTGCCTCTGGCGGAGGCTTAATCAGCACGTCAAGCCCCTCGTCCAGGGCCTTGAGCTCACCGTCAGTGACGATGCACGCGATCTCGACGAGCGCGTCCTTGGTGAGATCGAGGCCGGTCATCTCGCAGTCGATCCAGACGAGCCGGTCAGTCATTGACCCAGCCTAGGTGATCGCGGCCAGCTCAGGGGCCACCAGCACGATCGGCTGGCGCGGCTTCGCGGACCCGGCCTGCCAGCGCGCTGATGTGCTCGGGGACCGGTATGTCGCTGGTCATGGCCGGGTCGGGCGAAGCGGGGCCGAAGGCCAGCGCGGCTGGCAAGACACCCGCCCAGATGCCGGAGTCGTAGTCTTCCGGGTCGTCCTTCGGACCGCCGGACCTGATCTTCACCGACGCCTCGTCCAGCGGGACGGCGATCACCGCGGTCGCCGCTAGTTCCTTCCGAGTAGGTTCCCTGACGTGATCCCATCGGCCCGGCACGAGGTGCTCGGTCACGGCCCGCAGCGCTGCGAGCTTCTCAACGGCGCCGGTAACGAGGCGGGCGGCGCCGAAGATCACCGCGCTCCGGTAGTTCATCGAGTGGTGGAACACCGCCCGCGCGCAGACAAGGCCGTCCAGCAGCGTCACGGTGACGCAGACTTCCTGGCCCTCGGCCATCAGCAGCGATCTGTTCGCCGACGACCCATGCAAGTACAGCGTCTGCCCAATCCGGCCGTATCCGGTCGGCAGCACGACGGGAACGCCGTCGATGACCACGCCCAGGTGGCAGACGAGCCCTGCGCTCAGTACCGCATCGAACTCACCGCGATCGACACGACCCCGTTCCCTTAGCCGGTGGAGGGTTGTCCTGGGAGTCGAGGACAGCTGCGGGTCAGCACTCATGGTGCACACCGTACCGGCGCGGGCGCGATCCCCCCTGTGCCTAGCGGCGCCTATAAGGGATCATTGCCGCAAGCACGATGCGGTCACGCGGCCGCGTGATCGGTCCGGACGATGAGGTGAATGGTGACTGGTGGCAGAGAGGTTCCCGGCGGTATCCAGCGCGTGCCCGGCGTACCCGGCGTTGAGGATCCGGTCGCCCTGGCCAAGTGGATGGCCGGGGCTGGCCTCGCCGACCTCGGCGAGCTGCGCGGGGTGCAGCTGATCGCGGGGGGCCGGTCGAATCTCACCTACCGGCTGGACCTCGACGGCGGCCAGGTGGTCCTCCGCCGGCCGCCGCTCGGCCACGTGCTGCCGACCGCCCACGACATGAATCGCGAGTACCGGGTCCTATCCGCCCTCAGCGGCACTGACGTCCCGGTGCCGCAGCCGCTGGCGAACTGCCGGGACGCCGACGTCATCGGCGCGCCGTTCTACCTGATGAGGTTCGTCGACGGCCTGGTGATACGGACCATGCAGGATGGCGAGATCCTCTCGCCCCAGCAGGCCGCCGAGCTGTCCGATGTACTGGCCAGCATGCTGGCTGCCATCCACGGCGTCGACTACGTGGCGGTGGGGCTCGGCGACTTCGGGCGGCCCGAGGGCTACCTCGCCCGGCAGCTGGCGCGCTGGCAGCGCCAGTGGGAGCTGTCGAACACCCGTGAGATGGCCGGCTACGCCGAGCTAGTGAATCGGCTGGCCGCCGGGCTGCCCGAGTCGGCAGAGGGCACGCTGGTCCACGGCGACTTCCGGCTGGACAACACGCTCGTCAGGCTCACGACGCCGGCGTCCATCGCGGCCGTCGTGGACTGGGAGATGTCGACGCTCGGCGATCCGCTCGCCGACCTCGGCCTGACGCTCTCGTACTGGGCCGACGGAGGCGACGCGTTCCCCGATCTCAACGTCGGCGCGACCGTCACGGCGCTGCCGGGGTTCTACACGCGCGCCCGGTTCGCGGCCAGGTACGCGGAGCTGACTGGCCGCGACGTCAGCGAGGTCGGCTACTACATCGCGTTCGGCTACTTCAAGCTCGCAGTGGTGCTGGAAGGAATCCACGCACGGTACCTGCTGCATCAGACCGTGGGTGAGGGCTTCGAGCGCGAAGGCCCGGCCGTACCGATCCTGATTGCCCGGGCCCACCAGATGCTGGACACGCTGGCCTGAAAGGTTTGGAGTGAGGCCCGGCGCCCCGCTCTCGCCGGGCCTCAATAAGTTTGACGCGTTACCCCCACGGCAGGTTCACAAAGCCGCCAAGGAATTATTCGCGAGTTAGGGCACGACGCAGCCCTGGTTGCACATTCGCTGCGAGACAGCCTCGAGGAAGATCTTGCCAACCTGGGACGGGTTGGCGACATGGTAGGAGACGCCGTTGGTGGCGGCCGCGATCTTCTGGATTGCCGTAAAGTCGCCGTGCTGGCCGAACATGAGAATCACCAGCTCGACCTTGCGGCTGGAGTTGTACAGCCCGCGCAGCTGCGTCAGCAGCTTGCCGAGGGGCATGTCGCCCGGCGCGTTGTCGACGCCGGACGTGAGCACGAGCACGGCGTTGACGTAGTTCGGCGCGTACGTCCGCGTCATGGTCTTGTAGGCGGCGAGGATCGCGTCGTGCAGGGCCAGGGCCCCGTTCCCCGCGTTCAGCGTCTGGTTGATCTGCCGAAGCTGGGACCGCCTGCTGATCACGCCGTAATCAGCCGGCAGCGGCCCCAGTGAGACCAGCTCGGTGTACGGCGACGCCGCCGACTGCGACTTGCCCATCTCCCAAAGCCCCATGCTGGTGCTGTCCGGGAACAAGGCGAGCCCGAGCGACGACGTCTGATTGAGCAACTGCATCACGGTCTGCGTGCCGCTCCCGGTCGGCTGGTTCATCGCGGCGGAAACGTCGGTCAGGACCAGGTCGCGGGACCCGAGCCCGAGGCGCTGCCAGACGGTGAGACTGGCAGCCGCCTCGCCAGGGCTGACGTCGCTGGCGAGTTGCAGCGGCTGGGCGGCCAGCCCAGCCGACGCGGGAATCACGTCGGGCACACCGTTGGCTGACCGGTACCCGTAGTAGCGCATGACCTTCGTGGCGTAGCTGGTCTGCAGGTAGTCGCCGAACTCGGTGGCGGCCTGCAGCCGCGCCGAGGCCGACGTGGTGAGCACGTACGGATAGTCGAGCTCCGGGCTGCCCAGCGCCGCCGAGGAGCCAACCGGGTACTTCGCGACCAGCTGTGCACGCGGATTGGCCTGGTCGTAGGCCAGCACGGCCTGCTCGCTGGCGACAGTTACCGGGCGCCGGCCGAACAGCGGCCCGGTGGTCTCGACGAACTGGCTGAGGGCCGTCGGCGAGTTGAAGTTTTCCGTCGCCGAGACGGTGAAGACAAACTTGGTGAATGCGGTCCTCGCCGCGGCGCCGGTTCCGAGCTGGCGGCTGACCTCGATCAGCGTGGCGAGCCCGGCGGCGCTGTCGTTCGGGTCAGGCAGGTCCACGGTCAGGCCAAGGCTGGCGGGCGGCCCGCCGTAGCCCGCTGGTAGCAGCGTGCTCCAGCCCGGCCGGCCGTCGAGGATATGTGTGCTCTCGGCCACTTTCGGAGTAGTCACCAGCAATAGCGGGGAACGGGCGACGCTTTTGCCGGTCGGCTGCACATTCTGCGCGCCCAGCGGGTAACTCCGGGCCACGTCGACCCACAGGGTCGAGTCTGGGATCCAGGCGTCGATGGGTGTTGCACCGTGCAACGCCGCCTGCCCGTCGATCTGCCCGGCTTCGGCCGCTGAGTCCCCGCCGGTGACCTGGACCTCGGCACAGCGGCCGCCTGCGGTGAAGTTCTGGTTGTTAAAGGCGCGGGCGACGGCCTGAACAGCCGGGGTGATGTCGACCGTCGTGGCTACGTTGATCACTACCGGCGACCGCGAGCAGGATGAGCTGTTGATCATTGCCCTGGCGGTGAGGGTGATCATGCACACGGCTGAGACCGCGATGGCGACGGCGACCAGCTTCGCGGTCCCGATCCGCCGGGAGCGCCCACGCCGGCCAGCGCCCGGTCCTGACGCCCGCAGTGACACGCCTTTGTCCTTCGATCTGCGCTGGACAGCCTACGTGGCCAGCAGATCTGGCCAGCGCCGACTATATCGGACTTCACGCTACAGATCGGCTGGCTCCCCAGTGGTGCATTCCGGCGAGAATGACCATGTGGCAGCTCAGGTCAATGTCAGCGACGCGGGCGATCCGCGACTTGCCGACTACGTGCGGCTAACCGACGTCCATCTGCGGCGCAGCCTGGAGGCGGCCCACGGTCTGTTCATCGCCGAGGGCGAGAAGGTAATCAGGCGAGCCCTGGCCGCCGGGTACCCGGTCCGCTCGTTCCTGGTGGCAGCTGACAAGCTGGCCACCGTCGCAGACGTGGCGGCCGCAAGCGCCGCGCCGCTGTACGTCCTGCCGCCAGCGGCCGTCGAGCAGCTGACCGGCTTCCGCGTCCACCGCGGGGCGCTGGCCTCGATGCAGCGGCTGCCCCTGCCGCCCGTCGCTGCCGTCCTGGCCGACGCCCGGCGGATCGTCATCCTGGAAGACATCGTCAACCACGCCAACGTCGGCGCGGTGTTCCGCTCCGCCGCCGCGCTGGGCTTCGATGGCGTCGTGCTAGCCCCGCGGTGCGCCGACCCGCTCTACCGGCGCGCGGTCAAGGTGTCGGTGGGCGCGGTCTTCGCCGTGCCATACACGCGGCTCGGCGACTGGCGCGGCGGGCTGGCCGAGGTACGGGCGGCCGGGTTCCGCCTGCTGGCGCTGACGCCTGACCCGGCGGCGGTGCCGATCAGCGCGGTCGCCCCGCGGCCCGGCGACAAGCTCGCGCTGCTTGTCGGCGGGGAAGGCGATGGCCTGTCCGAGCGCTGGCTGGCAGGGGCTGACCAGGCTGTGCGGATACCGATGAGCCGAGGCGTCGACTCGCTGAACGCCGCGTCCGCCGCGGCCATCGCCTGCTACTTGCTCGGCGGCCCGGCCTGAATAGCCGCGCTGGCGCACTCCCGCAAGCGCGCGGCGGCGGCAGGCGCGGCCCCGACGTGATCGAGCCCCAGCAGGGCCGCGCCGACCACCGGCGGGACGTCAACGACGCGGATCTGGGCGCCCGGCATGGTCGCGGTGAGCTCGGCGGAGACGGCGCGGCTAAGCAGCGGATCGCGCGCCGTCATGAGGCTGCCGCCTAGGACGACCGGCACCCCGGGCGCGGCAGACAAGTCCAGCCGCCCGGCCGCGACGGTCGCCATCAGGCAGATCTCGGTGGCCTGCCGCAGCACGACATCCTGAGCCACCTTGTCCCCGCGGCCCGCCACGGCGAACAGCAGCGGCACCAGCTCGTGTTGCGCTGCGATGCTGATCGTGCCGAAGTGCATGGCGATGATCACGTCTTCGACTCGGCTCAGACCGAAGTGCGCCGGCACGGCGGTGCGCAACTCGGTCTCCGGGCCGCGGCCATCCTCGGCGCGTGCGGCCCACCACAGCGCCTGCGGGCCGAGGTCGCCGCCACCGCCCCAGTCGCCGCTGAGTTCGCCCAGGGACAGGAACCTTGTCGTCCGACCGTCGGGCGCGACGCCGACGCAGTTGATGCCAGCGCCGCAGACAACGCCGATGCCCCAGTGCGGTCCCGTGTCCGGCAGGCCGGCGCGCAGCACGGCGAACGTGTCGTTGACCACCTCGCTCGTCGCCGACCAGCCGAGCGACTGGACGAGCCGGCCCAGGTCGGCTTCCTCTATCGGGAGGTCCGCCCCGGCCAGGCACGCGGAGGTGTGCTGGGCGACGGGTCCGTCGGTGGCGATGCCTGCTTGCTCGCCCACCTCTTTGACTAGCGTGGTCAGCTCTTTCGTCGCCCGTTCGCTGCCGATGACCTGATGGTTCGACGGGCCGCCGCGCACCATCGCGAGCAGCGTGCCGTCGGGGGCGACCAGCGCCACCTCCGTCTTGCTGTTGCCGCCGTCGATGGCGAGTACCGCCGCCGCGGCTTGGCTCACCGGCCGGCCGCCCATGGGAGAAACGCGGCGTTCTCGGCGAGCAGGTGATCGGTCAGGCAGTTGGCGATGTCGTACTGGCCGACGAGCGGATGCGCCAGCAGGGCCGCAGCGACCCGGTCGCGACCGCCGTGCAGCGCCGCGTCGACCGCCAGCTCCTCGTAGGCGGAGACGTGCGCGATCAGGCCGCTCATCAGCGGACTGACGGGAGCCACAGGGATCGGCGTGGCCCCGGCGGATCCGATCGTCGCCGACACCTCGATCACGGCCTCGTCGGCCAGGAACGGCAGCGTCCCGTTGTTGCGGACGTTGACGACCTGGCGATCTCCGGAGTCGGTCACCAGGGACGCGAGCAGCGCCACCGCCGCCTCCGAGTAGAACGCCCCGCCCCGGTGCGTGAGCAGCTCGGGCTTGGTGTCGAGCGCTGGGTCGGCGTACATCGCCAGGAGCTGGCGTTCGATATCGGCGACGGCCTGGGCTCTGGTGGGCCGGCCGCGCTCTTCTTCGACGACCGCGTCGTGGGCCCAGAAATACCGCAAGTAATAAGACGGCACGGCGCCGACCTCGCGGGTTACGGCCAAGGGCAGCCCGGTGTGCCCGGCAATCTCCTCGCCGTGCGCCGCGAGCAGCTCGGGCAGCCTGTCCTGGCCGCCCACCAGCGCGGCCCGCTCCCAGGTCAGATGGTTCAGCCCGACGTGGTCGAGAGCCACGGCTTCCGGCGTGACGTCCAGCAGCGACGCGAAGAGCCGCTGGAAGCCGATGGCCACGTTGCAGAGGCCGATCGCTCGGTGCCCGGCGTCGAGGAGGGCCCTCGTCACGATGCCCACGGGGTTGGTGAAGTCGATGATCCAGGCGCCGGGCTCGGCCCGCTCCCGGACTCGCTCGGCCACGTTGAGCACGACCGGCACGGTGCGCAGCGCCTTCGCGAACCCGCCTGCTCCGGTGGTCTCCTGGCCGATGCAGCCGCACTCCAGCGGCCAGGTCTCGTCCCGGTGCCTGGTGGCCTGGCCGCCGACCCGCAGCTGGAGGAGCACTGCGCCCGCACCGTCGACAGCCGCATCGAGATCCGAGGTCCAGGAGACGGCGGCCGGGTGGCCATGCCGCGCCATGATCCGGGCCGAGAACGGGCCGACCACTGACAGTCGCTCGGCGTCCGGATCGACGAGCACGAGTTCATCGATCTTGATGTCCCCAGTCAGCCGGGCGATGCCGTCGACCAGCTCGGGGGTGTAGGTCGAGCCGCCGCCAATGACCGCGAGTTTCATGATCAGAACGCCTTCACTTCCGCGCCGGACTGCGCCACGTGGCAGGCGGCGTCGTGACGGGGGGCCAGCTCCATGAGCTGGGGGGTGACCTCATGGCAGATGGAGATGGCCAGCGGACAGCGCCAGCGGAACCGGCAGCCAGGCGTCGGATTGATGACCCTAGGCGGCTCGCCGCGGTCGGTTTCCGCGCTGACGTTCAGCTCCGCCTTCGGGTCGGGCACAGCGGACAGCAGCAGCTGAGTGTAGGGGTGCCGTGGGTGGCCGAGCACTTCCTCGACCGGTCCGGCTTCCGCGATCTGCCCGGCGTACATGACGATGAGCCGGTCGGCGACGTATCTGGCGCTGGCGATGTCGTGCGTGATGTAGATGATCGATACGCCTTCTTCGTCGCGCAACTTGGCCATCACGTTGAGCAGGCCGATGCGGATTGACACGTCCAGCATGGAGACAGGTTCGTCGGCGAGGATCAGCTTGGGCCGCATCGCGAGTGCCTGGGCGAACCCGACGCGCTGCCGCTGACCGCCACTGAGCTCGTGCGGATAGCGCTGCAGCACCTCGGCGCCCGGGTTCAGCCCGACCGCGTCGAAGACCCGCACGGCCTCGGTGAACCGCTGCTCGCTGGTCAGCTCGGGGCGGTGCAGCTTCAGCGCCCGCATGACGCCGTGAGAGACCCGGAAGACGGGGTTGATTGAGGCAAACGGGTCCTGAAAGACCATGGGCGCCAGGCCGCTGTAGCGGAGCCTCTCGCGCCGCGACCGGATCGCCGACAGCGGCTTACCCTGGAAGTAGACCTCTCCGCTGGTGGGCTTGTAGATCTTGGCGAGTACGCGGGCCACCGTGCTCTTGCCGCTCCCGCTCTCGCCGGCGATGGCAACGATCTCGCGCTCGCCGACCGAGAAACTCATGTCGTCAACCGCGTGCAGGGTGTTTCGGGACAGCGCGTTGCCGATCTTGAAGTGCCGGCTCATGCGGTCCACGCGCAGCAGCGGCTCGTGGTCGGGGCCGGCGTGCTGGGGCCCGGGCTGCGTCTGCAGTTCAGTCACTGCGCACCTCCCGCGCCGTCGTAGAGGAAGCAGCGGACCGAAGTGCCGTCCACCCAGTAGTCGGGGGGAGGCTCTGTCTCGCAGCGTGGCATGACCTTCGGGCACCGGGGCGCGAATCGGCAGCCCGCCGGCGGCTTCGCGAGGTTGGGCGGGCTGCCCGGGATGCCGGTTAGGTGCACCCGTGGCCCCCGGATCGAGGGGAACGCCTCCATGAGGCCGACCGTGTAGGGGTGGTGCGGGTGGTCGAAGAGCTGCTGCGTGGTTCCGAGCTCGGACACCTGACCCGCGTACATGACCATCAGCCGATCGGAGAAGTGCCTGACGAGCGACATGTCGTGCGTGACGAAGATGACGGCGAAGTGGTACTCCCGCTGCAGGTCCTTAATCTGGGCCATCAGCGACCGCTGCGCCACCACGTCGAGCGCCGACGTGGGCTCGTCCATGATGATCAGCTCCGGGGTGAACAGCATCGCCATGGCGATCATCGACCGCTGTCGCATGCCGCCGGAGAGCTGGTGCGGGTAGCTATTGAGGTGGACCGGGTCGATGCCCACCATCTTGAGCACCTCGACCGAGCGCTCGTGGATATCCGCTTTGGAAGTCGTGCCGTGGGCGCGCATCGCGTCGGCGAACTGCGCACCGATGGACGTGACCGGGTTGAGCGCGTTCATGGCGCTCTGCATGACGACCGACATGTCCTTCCACCTGACCGCAGCCAGGTCGCGGTCGGTGAGCTGAACCAGGTCGCGGCCGTGGAACGCCACGCTCCCGCTGCTGATCTCCGCGGGGGGGTTGAGCAACCGGGTAATGCCGAAGAGCAGGGTCGATTTCCCGCAGCCCGATTCGCCCACGATGGCCAGGAACTCGCCCGCCCCGACGTCGAAGCTAACCTTCTCGACCGCGCCCACGATGCCGCTCTCGAGCACGTACTCGACCGAGAGGTCCCGGATCTCCAGGACGGGTTCTTGCGTGCGTGGGCTGGCGAGGCCGTACTGGTCGTCAGCTAGCGCGTGCGCCATGGCTGGTAAGCCTCCTCTTGGTGCTGGCCTCGGCGGCCTTGCGGACCTTCGCGGCGGTCAGCGGGCGCAGGGCGGGGTTGCCGATCTCGTCAAAGGCGTAGTTGATGAATGCGAACGCGGCGCCGAGCAGGGCGATGCACGCCCCGGGCACGATCACCCAGGCGTAGAGCCCAGTGCCGAGCGCGTTGTTCTGCTGTGCCCAGTACAGCGTGGTTCCCCAGCTCACGTTGTTGGTGTTGCCGATGCCGATGAACTGCAGGCCGGAGCCGGCCAGGACCGCGTAGAGCGCGTTGTTCAGGAAGCTGGCCAGCAGCAGCGAGGTCATCGTGGGGAGGATCTCTACGACGATGATGTAGAGGGACCGCTCGCCCCGGACGCGCGCTGCCAGCAGGAAGTCCCGGTTGCGCAAGGACTGCGCCTGAGACCGGAGTTGCCGGGCCGTGTAGGACCATCCCGTGAATGTCAGGACCAGGATGAGGACATTGTTGCCGGCACCGGGAAGGTAGGCCGCGACGATGATCAGGAGCGGGAAGAGCGGGATGACCAGCAGCACGTCGGTGACGAAGTTCAGCACGCTGTCCCACACCCCGCCGAGGTAGGCGGCCGCGACGCCGATCAGCATCGCCACCACGGTCGTGAGCAAACCCACCGCGAGGGCAAGGACCAGCACGTTGCGGGTGCCGTCGATCACTTGAGCGTAGACATCCCGGCCAAGGTTGTCCGTGCCCAGCCAGTGGGCGGCCGAGGGGTGGGTGAAGACGTGCGTAGTGACCAGATTAGGGTCCTGGTGCGCGAGGAGGCCGGGGAAGAGCGCCACGAAGATGAAGATCGCCATGAGGACGACCCCGATCGTGGCCTTCCGGTTGGTCCGGATCGCCTTCGTGACGCGGTTCAGCGCGCTCCGGCGGCCCGGCGCGCTGACGCCGGCGGTCGCCTCGGGAAGTCCGGTCGTGGTGACGGGAATGGCCATGGCTAACTCGCCGTCCTGGTCCGTGGGTCGAGGATCGCGGTGGCGATGTCGGAAAGGAGGATCGCGACGAGCACGGCGACCGTGATGATCAGGAAGAGCCCTTGCATGAGCGGGTAGTCGACGTTGTTCACGGCGCTCAACAGCAAGTTCCCGAGACCAGGATAGTTAAAGACGTACTCGACCAGGACCGCGCCACTGACGACGAAGCCCAGCGACATGGCGAAGCCGGTCAGGTTCGGCAGGATGGCGTTCCGCGCCGCGTAGCCGACCATGATCTTCGATGGGGGGAGGCCTTTAGCGCGTGCCATGCGCACGTAGTCCTCGGTCAGCGTGGTCACCATGGTGTTGCGCATGGTGAGGACCCAGCCCCCGATGCTCGTGATCAGCAACGTGAGCGCTGGCAGGATCGCGTACTGCGCGACCTGGCCGATGAAGCTAAGGCTGAACGAGGGCACGGCGCCGAGTGGGAAGGCGCCATAGGAAGGCAGAACTCCGAGGACCGAGGAGAAGATCAGGATCAGCATCATGCCGACCCAGAAAAACGGTATAGCCGTGGTGAAGACGAACAGCGGTGGCAGCGCGCTGTCCAGGCGGCTCCCCCGGCGCCAGGCAGCGATGGCGCCGATCGCGGTGCCGATGATGAAGGCGAGGATCGTGGTGATGCCGACGAGACCGAGTGTGTACGGCAGCGCTGCTCTGATGGCCTGGCTGACCGGCTCGCCCCCGAGCCCGACCGAGAGCCCGAGCTTGCCCTGGGCTGTGTTGCCGAGGTAGGTGAGGTACTGCTGCCAGATGCTCGCCGTGTTGTTGATGCCCAGGGCGTGTTCGATCGCCTGTTCCTGGGCCGGCGTCACATTGTGCAGCTTGGAGATGATGTTGTTGATGGGATTGCCCGGCATGATCCGCGGCAGGAAGAAGTTCAGCGAGAGCGCCGCAAACAGGGTGAGCAGAAAGAACCCCGCGCGGCGGATGATGAACCTCATGGTGGCCCGTGCCCTTTCATCCCTCGTTCCTGTCTGTGCGCGATTGCCGCGTGACGGCGGTACCGGATCGGCACCGCCGTCACCACGGATTCCGAGATGTTGTTATGACGTGGGCTTGATGTTCAGCAGCACCCAGCCCCAGTCGGGATAAGCGGTCTGGCCCTGCGAGTACGGGTTCGTGGCGGTTGGCCAGCCCGTGAACTGGGCGGAGTTGTACTGGTCCCACGAGACGGCCGTCAGGACGGGGATGTACGGCACGTCCGCCAGCAGTACCTTCTCCAGCTTGGACACGATGGCCTGCTGGGCGGTCAGGTCGTTCGTCATGCCGAACTGGTTGAACAGCGCGTCCGTCGCCGGGTTGCTGTACCGCCCGAAGTTGGTCGATGCGGCCTTCCCGATCGGCGCGGTGTTCCCGGAGAACAGCCACTGGCGCATTTCGTAATAAGGGCCGGGACCGCTCGTCTGGTCGTTGATCCCGAGTTCGAAGTGGCCGAGGCTCATGTCGGAACTCCAGGCGTTCCCGCTTTCGTTGCGGGCCGTGACGTGAATGCCGACCTTCCCGAGCTGCTGGATGATGACGGTGCCGTCGGCCACCCAGTCCGAGTAGCCGCCGTTGTTCACCAGGGTGAAGGCGAGCTTCTGGCCAGCGGCGTTCTGGCGGACGCCACCGACCACCTTGGAGTAGCCCGCCTGGTCCAGGAGCTTCCCGGCTTGCGTCGCGTTGAACGCGTAGTCGTTGTAGTACGACTGGGCCTGGGTCTGGTCGACCCAGCCGCCGCTCCGGAAGGAGGCGGCGACGCCGTCCTGGAAGGCGCCTGCTTCGGCGCCGGTTTCACCGATGGCGCCGACCTCGTTTCGGTTGATCGCTAGGGCCATCGCCTGCCGCACCAGGACATTGGCCAGCGGGCTGTTCTTCAGCCCAAGGTTGATGTCAAGGGTCACCGAACTCACCGACGGGGCCCAGTTGTGATAAGCGCCGGGGTTCTTGGCGATGTAGGTCTGGTTGATATTGGGGATGTACTGGCTGCCCCACTGGCACTGGCCGTTGATCAGGCAGTTGTTGCCGGTGGTGTTGTCAAGGTAGGCCGGCCACTCCACTGTCTTGACCGAGGGCTTGCCCGGCTGCCAGTAGTGCGGGTTGGCCTTGTAGATGAGGTTTGAGTTGCTGCAGCTCCCGACCACGTACGCACCCGTGCCCACCGGCTTGTTGTCGGGGTAGGTCGGCATCTTGGACGCCGGGATCTTCGACCAGATGTGCGCGGGCAGAATGGGCTGCTTGCCGGCCGCGTAGTAGAAGTACGTTGGCGACGGCGCGTCGAAGTTGAGGGTCACGGTGTTGCCGGAGGTCGTGACGCTTGTGAGCGGCCCGCCCTCGGCCTTCCACAGCGATTGAAGGTCCAGCGCGCCGTTCTCCTTCAGGACGTTGAACGAGAACGCCACGTCCGCAGGCGTCATCGGAGTACCGTCGCTGAACTTGACGCCCGTGCGGATGGTGAAGGTGAGAGCCGTCAGACTGGAGTTCCAGCTGTAGCTGCTCGCCAGCCACGGGTGAATTCCGGCGTTGGCCTGAGTTCCCGTCTGCAGCGCGTTTACGAACATCAGCGGCTCGTAGATGACTCCCGTCTCGCTGGGACCACCTTCTGGCCAGTTGGTGCTGAGCGGGTTGAACTGGCAGTTCCAGTTCGCGCCGGTAACGTCGCTGATGATCAGCGGCTTGGCGGATCCGCCGGCGTTGGTACCGCCGCCGCCGCCGCCGCCGCTGCTGCCGCAGCCCGCCGCGACTAGCCCTGCGGCGGAGAGCGCCGCAGCGAACGCGAGAGTTCTATTGCGTCTCACGACCGTAGTCCTTCCTTGAGCGTGGTGAATGGGACGTCAGCGCCCCGGTCAGCCCGGACGTCTTCGGCGAGCTAGGCGCCGGGATTCTGCTGCAAGCGGCCGGCGGTGACCGTCGGAGGTCCGACGACGCCGGGGTGGCATGGGGTTTCGGATCGTACCTGGTCATGACATATTGCCGACGGTAGTTGTCGTAGGGGCGTTATCTGCGCTGGTGACTAGTACAGGTTGGGGCTGTCGTCGTTGACCCCCGGTGGCGGCGTCGACGGCGAGGGCGACAGCGCCGAGTAGTGGTGCGTCATGCGGAAAATGTGCGAGGACTAGATCGGGCGGGTAGGGCACTCCGGCCCGCAGCGCCTCGGTCAGCCGCGGCCCGATCCGGTCCCAGGACCTTGTCATGCCGCCGCCAACCGCGATCTTGGCCGGGTTCACCAGGATCGCGAGATTGACGAGGTGGAATGCCAGCTCATCGACGAACGCCGTGATCAGCTCGTCCAGGCTGGCTTCGTCGTCGGTGCGGTCGAAGACGTCGGCGGCGGTGAGCTGGCGGTCTGGGCTGCTGGCCCGGCGTTGCAGCGCCATGCCGCTGACCATGTCTTCGAGCATGACCCGGCGGCCGTCGGGCAGCCCGACGTCTGTCACCTGACGCAGGTTGTAGCCGATCTCCCCAGCCGCGCCGTCCCGGCCGACGAGCACGTGCCCGCCGATCACGATGGCGGCCGCGAGGCCAGTGCCGATGTTCAGGTAAACGGCCGGATCCGCGCCCGCCAGCGATCCCCAGCGCGCCTCGGCCTGGGCTGCGGCCTTGGCATCGGTTGCGAGCTCGACCGTCGTGTCGGGGAAGGCGGCGCGAAGCTCACGGCCGAGCTCCAGCGCGTCCCAGTCACGGATGGCCGGTGCGAGTTCCACCCGGTCGTCGAATGGAATACCGAAGGTCGCGACGCCAACGGCGGCCAGGCGGGCGGCGGCAGCGCTCTCGGCCAGGAGCGCCTTGGCTGTCTGCACTCCGTGGTCGAAGCTGACGCGGGCGCCGCGCTCCCCGAGGCTATCGACGACGACCGAGGCAATTTTGTTGCCCGCGAGATCGCAGACCGCCGTCGCGATCTTCGTGCCGCCGAAGTCGATGCCAAGTACGACCGGGGGAGTTTGCATGAACGTCCTGATACGGGGGATTCCGGAAAGTTAGTTAGGACAGTATCCTAACTATGTGGCACGGGACAAGCACGCGGTCAAGCACGATTTGGTCTCGCTTCGATTGCGCTAGTCCGGCCGGCATGAGGGCCGCTGCTACGGCCTTGCGCCCCGCCGACGAGCAGTACGAAAGGATAGGAGAGTGGCCGTTACGACATCGACAGAGCCGTCGGAGCAAGACGGTGCCACCGACGTTGGCGTCATCGCCACGCCGGCCCAGCATCGCACCGGCAAGGCTGCTCGGCCTCAGCTGCTGCGGGCACTGAACGAGCAGCTCCTGCTCGATCACATCCGTCGGCTCGGCCGCTGCTCACGGGCCGAGCTGGCGCGCATGTCCGGCCTTTCTAAGCCGACAGTGTCGCTTGCGCTCGCAAACGTCGAGCGCTCTGGCCTGGTGCGTGAGGCTGGCCAGCGCACTGGCGTGCCCGGCCGGTCGGCCGTGCTCTACGAGATCCGGCCTGAGGCTGGCTATGTGCTAGGCCTCGACATCGGCCGCGAGTACCTGCGTGGTGCGGTCGCCGACCTGACCGGTGACGTGATCGCGCGGTCCGCGCTCCGCACGAGGGCGGCGAGCGTGAGCGGCCGGGTCACCGAACTGATCAGGCTCGCAGATGAGTTGTGCTCGGAAGCGGGCATCACCAGATCCGCGGTCACCCAGACGGTGATCGGCAGCCCAGGCGTCTACGATCCCCGGCACAACTCGATCGCGCTGGCTGGCGAACTGGCCGGCTGGGGCAAACCGGCGGTACTCGACGAACTGCGCTCCGCCTTCGGCCAGCAACTCCTCGTCGAGAACGATGTCGACGCCGCGACCCTGGCCGAGCGCGAGCACGGCCACGGGCGGCAAGCCCGGACGTTCACCTTCGTCTGGATCGGGACAGGCATCGGCATGGGCCTGGTGATCGAGGGCAACCTGCACCGCGGCGTCCACGGCGTCGCCGGTGAGATCGCCTACATGCCCATTTCCGCTGGTCAGGGATCGGATCCCGAAGACGCGCGGCGCCGTGGCACCTTGGAGGCGGCCGGCTCGGCGGCCGCGATCGTCCGCGCCGCGCGGCGCAGCGGGATACGGGGCGCGGTCACAGCACGCCGGGTGTTCGAGGCCGCAGCGACCGGGGATGAGCGCGCGATCGCGGTCGTGGCGGATGAGGCCGGACTTGTCGCCAGGGCCGTGTGCGCGATAGTGACCGTGGTCGACCCGGAGCTTGTGGTCCTCGGCGGCGGCATCGGCCAGGCACCGGGCTTCGCCGACGCTGTCGCTGCCGAGCTGCGCAAGCTCGCCCCTGTAATGCCGGACGTCCGGGTCAGCGCCCTTGGCACCGACGCCGTGGTGGACGGGTGCCTGGTCAGTGGTGGCGAGCTGGCCTGGCAGGGGCTCACCGCTCTGCTCGCGTAGCCGGAATCACCGGCTACAGTCCTCTGGTGACTACCCGTGATGATGAGCTGCCGGGTGAGTCGGCCGAGCGCGCAACACTGAGCCTGCCGCCGCCGAATTACCTGCGGTGGGAGATCATCGCGGTGCTCGCCATCTCGCTCGGCGCGAGCGGCGTAAACGCGTTGCTCAGCCTCATCGGCTCCCTGCTAAGGAAGCAGGCACTCAGCAGCCAGCACGCTCTCCTCGTCGGGTCGCTGTCGCCGAACCGCTGGTTCGACCTCGTGCTCCAGCTCGTCGGCATTGCCGAGGCGCTGACGCCGGTGCTGCTCGTGCTGTACCTGATGGCCAGATCGGGCGAGCGCCCATCGGACATCGGCCTGGACGCAACCCAGCCTGGCCGGGACTTCGCCCGCGGCGCGGTTGTCGCGGCCGTCATCGGCGGCGCCGGGCTTGGCCTCTATATCGCGGCCTTCCAAGTCGGCATCAGCCTCAACATCGTGCCCGAGTCGCTGCCGAACGTCTGGTGGCGGATCCCGGTGCTCCTGCTCAGCGCGGCCCACGATGGGATCCTGGAAGAGATCCTCGTCATCGGGTACCTGCTGCGACGGCTCGGCCAGCTCGGCTGGACGCCCTGGAAGGCGATCGTGGCCGCGGCTATCCTGCGCGGCTCGTACCACCTCTACCAGGGCGTCGGCGCTTTCCTCGGCAACGCCGTGATGGGCCTCATCTTCGGCTACCTGTACCGCCGCTGGGGCCGCGTGACGCCCCTGATCATCGCCCACTCGCTGATCGACGCCGTGACCTTCGTCGGCTACGCGGCGCTCGTCGGCAAGGTGTCCTGGCTGCCCTGACGACCTGGCGAGCCCCTAGCTACCTGCCGAGGCCCGGGAGGACGACCGCGCCTGGCAGGCTCGCCAGCGCAGCGCCCGGCAGGGTCAGCTTCGACCGGCGCACTCCGCTGCCGATGACCACCCGCGGCGTGGCGGCGACGGCCTCGTCGACGTAGAGAGGCCAGTCGGCAGGCAGCCCGATCGGCGTGATACCGCCGTATTCCATACCGGTCAGCTCCACTGCTGCGTCCATCTGGGCGAACGAGGCCTTGCGGACGTCCAGTTCACGCTTCACCAGGCCATTCACGTCAGCTCTGGTGGTCGCGAGCACCATGCAGGCCGCCAATCGCGTCGCGCCGTCGCGCCGTCCGGCCACGACTACGCAGTTGGCTGACTCAGCCGGCGATACTTCGTAGCGCTCGCAGAACGCCGCCGTATCCGCTAGCGCCGGATCGATCTCCGCGACGCCAATCTCGCTCAGCTCCAGCTTGCCCGCCAGCTCGATCAGCGCCACCGCGACCGGTGGTCCGAGCAAGTCGGGGCGCTCGAGCGCAGGAGCGGCGGTCAGCTTGCCGATGTGCATCGTCACGCCGCCGAGTCTAGGCGCGGCTAGGTACCGAGGCTGGCCAGCTTCGCGCTTCCCTGGTGCACCGTGCTTGAGCCCCTGGTGTACTTGATCGTCACCGTTGTGCCGGGCGTGAGCAGCGACAGCGCGCTCTGGAGTTCCTGCAGGCTGCTGACGCTCTGGTCGTTGATCCCGACAATGATGTCGCCGGCCCGGACGCCCGCGTTGTCTGCCGTGCCGCCTGGGTCAACGGCGAGCACCGCCACGCCAGCTGGCGTGCCAGATTCGCTGGCAGCGGTATGCGCCGTGATGCCAAGAGTCGCGCGGTCGGAGCTAGTGACCTTCCCGCTCTTGATCAGCTGATCGGCGATGTTCTTCACGGTGTTGGTGGGAATCGCGAACCCGATGCCCGGCGCGAGGCCGCCCTGACCCGGGAGCGTGGCTGCCAGCGTCGGAATGCCGATCACCTGGCCCGCCAGGTTGACAAGAGCGCCGCCGCTGTTGCCAGGGTTGATCGCAGCGCTCGTCTGAATCGCGGCCGTGATCAGGGCTTTGCCACCGCCCGGCTCACCGGACCTGACAGTCCGGCCGGTGGCGGAGATGATGCCCTGCGTCACGCTGTCGGCCAGGCCAAGCGGATTGCCCATGGCGAGCACGATCTGGCCGACCCGCGCGTCGTTCGAGTTGGCGAACGCGGCCGGCGTCAGGGCGCTGGCATTGCTCTCGACCCGGATCACAGCAAGGTCGTCGGGCGCGAACTCGCCGACGACCTTGGCCGTGAAGGTATTGTTGCCGACCGCATCCACCACGTTTACGCTCGTGGCCGCGCCGATGACGTGCTCGTTGGTCACTATGTCACCGTGGTTGTCGTAGACGACGCCCGAGCCGGTCGAACCGCTCGTCGTCGTGATCTCCACGACAGACAGCAGCGCATGCTGCACCACGTGCTCGTATTGAGACTGGAGCTTGGTCGCCCCGCCCTGAGAAAGCGCGAGCGGGCCGGCGCCGCTCGAGCACCCCACCACGGCCAACGTGGCCAACAGAGGCATCGCACGCTGCCACGAACGCATTGTCATTCCCCCCGATGACGAATCACCAACGCCCCTATTCTGTCCACCATGTCTTTGAGCGAATCACTGGCGCAAAACGTGGGCAGATCCGGCCTAAGAGCTGGTGAGGCCACTGCGCAGGCGATCGCGCAGGCGCTGGCGGCGGGCACCGTGACCGCGGCCGGGCTGACCGCCTTCTACCTCGACAGAGTGGAGCGGCTCAACCCCAGCTTGCGCGCCGTGATTTCGGTCAGCGCCGACGCGCTGGCGGAGGCGACCGCGAGCGACGCGCGCCGGTCCGCGGGAGTAGTCCGCGGTCCGCTCGACGGAATCGGCGTCCTCATAAAGGACAACGTGTCCGCCGCTGGGCTGCCCGCCACGGCCGGGTCGCCCGCGCTCCAGCACGCCGAGGCGACTGACGCTTTCGTCGTCGCGCAGCTCCGGTCGGCCGGAGCCGTCATCCTCGGCAAGGCGAACCTGTCGGAGTGGGCCAACTTCCGCTCCCGGCCTTCGAGCAGCGGTCTGTCGGCGCTGGGGGGGCAGGCGGTGAACCCGCACGGAGTCGGGCGCAGCCCGTCAGGCTCGAGTTCCGGCTCGGCGGTGGCCGTCGCCGCCGGGCTGGCGCCGCTGGCGATCGGCACCGAGACGGACGGCTCGATCGTCTCGCCAGCCGGCGCGTGCGGAGTGGTCGGCATCAAGCCGACACTCGGCCTGGTCAGCCGCGCGGGCATCGTGCCAATTTCAGCGGTTCAGGACACAGCGGGCCCCATGACCAGGACCGTCGCTGACGCCGCGCTGCTGCTGACCGCCATCGCGGGCGCGGACGCGGCGGACCCCGCTACGGAGCAGGCCGCCGGGCACGCGACCGATTACGCCACGTTCCTTGACCCGGCGGCGCTTGATGGCGCACGGCTCGGCGTATGGCGGGCCGGCTCCTCGCCTGCCGACGGCCCAACCCTGGCCGTGCTCGAGACCGCCATCACGGCGATGCGTCAGCATGGCGCGCAGATCATCGACCCGGTCGACCTCGCCGACATCGACAAGATGGGTGATCCCGAGGTCGCCGCCCTCACGCACGAGTTCAAGCACGACATCAACGCTTACCTCGCCGCCCTCGGCGGCGACCATCCCGCCGACCTGGCGGGCCTGATCGAGTTCAACAACCGGAACGCGGCCGAGGTGCTCAGTCACTTCGGTCAGGAACTGTTCGAGCAGGCGGAGGCGACCAGCGGCGACTTGCGCGAGGACGGCTACCGGGAGGCGCGATCGGCGGCGAGCCGGATCGCTCAGGGCGGACTCGACGCAGCGTTCACCGACTTCAACCTGGACGCGTTGATCGCGCTGACCGGGCATCCGGCCTGGCTGACTGACCACGTGCTGGGGGACTACCACGGCTGGGGTACCTCAGGCCCAGCGGCGGTATCCGGATACCCCTCGATCTCGGTGCCGGCCGGGCTCGTCAGCGGGCTGCCGGTCGGACTCTCGTTCATCGGACCGGCCTGGAGCGAACCGCGCCTGATCGCGCTGGCGCACGCGTTCGAAATAGGCCGTTCCGCTGGCAGCGGCGCCGGGCGATAATCTGGCGCCCATGGATTCATGGGCTGCCGCTGTTGTACCCGACCTGCCCGGATCGGGCCAGCAGCCGATGATCTGGGATACAGCCAGCCGCGGGCTGGCCGCGGCGGCGCCCGGCGACACGGCCACGCTGTACGCCTGCGGAATCACCCCGTACGATGCCACCCACCTGGGGCACGCGGCCACGTTCCTGGCCTGGGACTTGCTCGTACGGGTGTGGCGCGACGCCGGGAAGCATGTCAACTACGTCCAGAACGTCACCGACGTGGACGACCCGCTGCTCGAGCGCGCCGGCCGGGATGGCGAGGACTGGCGCGAGCTCGCCGCGCGGGAGATCGCGCTGTACCGGTCCGATATGACCGCACTGCGGGTCCTGCCGCCAGACCGCTACGTCGGTGCCGTCGAGGCGATGCCGCTGATCGAGGCTTTCAACCGGCTGCTGGCGGACCGCGGCTCGCTGTATGAGCTCGATCGGGACGTCTATTTCTCGCGGGCAGCCGATCGTGCCTTCGGCTCGGTGTCCGGGCTGGACACGGAGACCATGATCCGGCTGTGCGCTGACAACGGCGGCGATCCCGCCCGGAGCGGCAAGAAGGACCCGGTCGACCCGATCGTGTGGGTGGGCGAGCGGCCGGGTGAGCCGTCGTGGGCGTCGGAGTTCGGCCCCGGGAGGCCCGGCTGGCACGTCGAGTGCGCGGCGATCGCGACGCACTACCTCGGCCGGACGTTCGATGTGCAGGCCGGCGGACGCGACCTGATCTTCCCGCATCACGAGATGAGCGCGGCGCACGCGCGCGTGGCCCTGGACGGCACCGGCGAGACGCCGTTCGCCCGGCACTACGCGCACGCCGGGATGGTCCGGCTCGACGGCGAGAAAATGTCCAAGTCGCGCGGCAACCTGGTCTTCGTTTCGCAGCTGCTGTCGGAGGGCAACGACCCGATGGCCGTCCGGCTGGGGATCATCTCGCATCACTACCGCGGCGACTGGGACTGGACCGGAGATAGGCTCATCGCCGCGACTGAGCGTGTCGCGACGTGGCGAGCTGCTTTCCTCGAAGGCACTCAGCGCGACGAAACGGGTGAAGGCACTGAGGCTGGCATGCGCGTCCTCACTGCCATGCGGCAGCGGCTGGCCGACGATCTGGATTCGCCGGGCGCTATCGCCGTCGTCGACGAGTGGGCGGCGGCCGCTCTGGCCGGTCGGGCTCGCGGGTCTGGCCCTCTGGTCCGCGATGCCATCGACGCGCTGATCGGCATCTCGCTCTAGTGCAGTCGAACTGGTCCAGCCGCGCCGGCTTGGTGAATGTGCGGCCGGCCGTCGCTGCGGATGTGCCCGAACTGGAATCCATTGCCAAGGCGGCCTACCTCCCGTACGTGCCGCGGATGGGCTTTTTGCCCCCGCCTGCTACGGCTGACTTTGCCGGTGCGGTTTCTCGCGGTGAGGCCTGGCTCGCTCGCGTGCGCGAAGGCGATGCAGACCCTGATCCTGCGCGCGCCGCCGGCCTGATCGTGCTCGTCGCCAGCTCCGCCTATCTCCTGGTGGAGAACGTCGCTGTGCTTCCGTCGATGCACGGCTTTGGCATCGGAACGGGGTTGCTGGCCTTCGCCGAGGATCATGCCCGCGCGCTTGGCCTGCCTGAGACAAGGCTCTACACGAACATCGCTATGACCGAGAACCAGGGGCTGTACGAGCGCCGCGGCTACGTCGAGACGCATCGGGAAGCGGCGGAGTTCGGCCGCGTCTACTACACGAAGCCACTGTGATCAGGTCCTGTGCGCCGGGCGGCAGCGGAGAGCAACAGCAACCTGGGCGGCTCGGTAGCAGGTGCGGCATGTGGGAGATGACGACACCCTGCGCGATTGGTTTGCGCTGGCTGGGCAGTTTAGAGGTATAGGCCGTCGGCCTTCTGGCCACGCACCAGCGATTATCGGGGGGACATGCGTTGACAGTAGAAATCGACTATGAGGCTGCCTTCAGGTGCATGCCAGGTGCAGTCGCGCTCCTCAGTCCCGAGCTTGTCATCCTGGATGTCAGCAACGGGTACCTGGACGCCGCGGGACGCGAGCCCGACACGATAATCGGCCGGCACATTCTCGAAGCGTTTCCGGAGAACCCGCGCGATCCCGACGACACAGGCCCGCGCGACCTCCGGGCTTCGCTGGAGGCGGTGCTTGCCAGCGGCGAGCCTGACTTCATGAACCCCACCAGGTACGACGTCGAAGATTCAGGCCATCCGGGAGAGTTCGAGCAGCGCTACTGGGCCGTCGCCAACATGCCCGTCTGCACCGTTGACGGACAAGTCAGGATGATTATTCACGTGGCGCAGGAAGTAACACCCCTTGTGCACAAGGCGGACGCCACTAACTGTTAGGCCTCAGTAGGGGTCGCCGGTTGTTTCGTACACGCGGCCGCTCGGCAGCCGCCAGGTCATCTGGCCGGGCTCGCGCTGGTCCAGGTGACAGCCCGGCGCCTGCTTGGCTCTGTGATGCCTTCGACATAGTGGGGCTAAGTTGCACTCGCAGATCCGGCCGCCCTGGTCGAACGGCTGGGTGTGGTCCAGGTCGCAGCGCTTGGCAGCGCGTCGACAGCCAGGGAAAGAACATGTCCGCTGCCGAATCTCGACCAGGTGCCGGAGCGACTGGGGCGGCTTGTAGCTGCCCGACTGCCGGCTGTGGACGCACGGGGCGGATTCCGGAAGCTGGAGCCGCTGCTTCAGGTCCGCAGCCCATCGGATTCCGCTGCAACGTCGCGTCCGGTTCGGGGGCAGGCGTGCGCTGCTACGCGGCCCGCGGCGTCCGTCAGAGTGAGGCACCACTGGGTGTCGCGGGACATCTCATTCGTGAGCTCGCGGCACGTCGCGGCGTCCACCGGCCCGTAGGCTGCCAACTCGCCTGGACTGCTGGTCAGACCGAGCCAGGTCGACATGGGCATCGTGAGGTTGATTGTGCCCGCTAGGTGCAGCTGTCCAGGGCTCGAATCGGTGGTCTCGGCTCGTTCGATTGCGCGCACTGGCATCGGTGGCCTCGCCAGATCCGCTTCCGGCGGCGTCGCCTTCGGCGGCCGCGGGCACGAGGCTCTGCACGGAGCGCCCGTTCAGAGGCGCGATGAAGACGGCGGCCGGGAGCTGGTCGACGCTTCCATCGGCGCCGCAAGACCTCAGCCATCGCGTATGCGCGCTGAGGTACTCGTTCGCGGTCACGACATCGCTCTGCCGAAGCTCGCGGCCGACAAGGGCGGCGTTCGTTGCCAGGCGCAGAGCACGCCGATGAGCTCTGACTCGCCGAGCTTGGCGTATCCGCCTGCGGTGATTGCTATGACAAGTCGAGCGAGGCCGGGGTCGGGCGGCATGGTGTCGCACGCGCCGCCTGCCGCGAATCCACGGCCGCTCGGCTCCTGATCGTGGTGGAGGAACCCGGCCGCTTCCGACCCGCCGATGCCTGTCCAGGCTCCGGCGAGATAGTCCTTGCAGACTTCGTCCGGCAGGCCGCGAAGCCACGCAGCTTCCTCGTCTTCGTCGTCGTCCGTTCCCCAGATAACGTCGCTTTCCGGGATCTGGTTCTCGTCGTAGTCCGGGTCAAACACAGGCAGGTCTTCGTCGTACTCGGACTCCCGGGGATCGATCATGTGTACGATTCGCCTCCCTTCAGTCATCCATCTATCGACCACATTATCGGAAGCTACCGACAATCTGCTGATAGCGCGAAGACGCACACACGGCCCGTAGCCCTGCTCTTACTGGCTCGGCGTGTCAAAGCGTTTTCGGCGGACCTGTGCATCGTTCGTCGACGTGTCCACTGGGCTTCGTCGCCTCCAACGCGAGACCGACGCGAGCTCCAAGCTGGCTTCATGACGAACAAAGAGCCAGCGGGTGACGGCGCCCCGCCTACGTTCCTGACTACGTCGACGCGGCCAGCTGGATTGGCGGGCAAGGTTCAGCTGCGCGCCGGCACCGCCGATGCAGTGCTCGCCGTGATCCCGCACATGCTCGGTTTCTATCCGAGCCGGAGCCTTGTAGTGCTCGGTCTCGGCCCGCGACAAAGGGTCGTTCTCACGTTCCGGTATGACCTGCCGGATCCAGCCGACTCCGACATAGCGGACGACATCGCGGCGCACGCGAGCTCCGTCCTTGGCCGTGAGCGCATCTCGGGAGCGTTGCTGGTGGGCTACGGCCCGGCCGAACTAGTCGCTCCTGTCGTCGCTAGCACCGCTAGCTGCCTGATGGGCAGCGACGTTGACGTGCGCGAGGTGCTGCGAGCTGAATCCGGCCGGTACTGGTCCATGCTGTGCAACGACGACGCATGCTGTCCTCGCGAGGGCCGGTCGTACGACCCAGGCTCGCATCCAGCGGCCGCCGCGCTGACCGACGCTGGGCTAGCCGCGCATCCTGATCGAGAGGCTCTAGCGCGCACACTTCAGCGACCCGCCGGGTCGGCGGACCGCATCCGCCGCGCCACGCTGGCGGCGCAGCTCCGCCTGTCGCAGCTAGCCGACTATGGCGAGGCGGCGGGCGACCGCGTACCGCAGCTCCGGGCTACGCGCACCGGCCGCAGGGAAGTTCAGCGTGCGATCCGCCGTTACCGCGCGGGCGGTTCGATCGACAGCGTCGAGCACCTCGCGTGGCTGGCCGTCCTGGTTGCGGACTTGCGCGTTCGCGACGACGCCTGGGCCCGGATGGATCCGGCTCATAGCGCGGACCACTGCCGCCTTTGGACCCACATCGTGCGCAGCGCGGCTGCCGAGTTCGTGCCCGCGCCCGCGTCGCTGCTCGCGTTCACTGCCTGGCAGGCCGGTAACGGCGCTCTCGCGGTCATGGCGATCGAGAGAGCGCTGGCTGCCGACCAGGAGTATTCAATGGCCCACTTGCTCGACAGCGCAGTGCAGGCGGCGCTGCCGCCGTCCGCGGCACGGATGCCAATGAGTCCGGCCGCGGTTGCGGCGAGCTACAGGCCTAGCTCGGCCGCTGCAACGACGGCGAAGCCACGACAGCGGCGGACATCCGGCCGCAGGCGGGTCTCCAGGGCACGGCGCCGGTCAAAGTCCGGCCAGGCAGAATCGGTCCGGTCGAAGTCCAAGCGGGTGGGCTCCGCTAGGGGATGAGGGGCGATCCGGCCCCGCCCACCGGCTCACGATCATCGCTCACGACGACCAGCGGCGCGAGCCGCCGGCCTTCCGGATACCGAAGGGCGGCCGGCGGCAAGGGGGAGAGGCGGCCGCTGAGCAGCACGCGGACGGTGGCGCTTCGGCCGTCGCTCGCCTTGGTTCCGTGGGGGACACGGCGCAACGCTTGGGCGGCGACAGCTCCAGCCGAGCCGAACGTGACGGCGCCCGGGACGGCCTGGCTGATCCGCTCCGCCGCAAGCTCGTACTCGGTGCATCCGAGGACGATTGCCTTGCAGTTGGCAGGAGTCAGCTCGGCCGCCGCCGTGACAGCGGCAGCCGTGGCCGGCTCGTCCCCCGCATCGATCGCGTCGGCCAGACCTGGGCAGGCGACTCGGGTGACCTTCGCCGAGCCGCCGAACTCGGCGATGAGCCGACGCTGGTATGCGCTCGAAGTGGTGGCGACGGTGGCCCAGATGGCGACGTTCTGGTGCGCGGCGGCGGCCGGCTTGATAGCGGGGACCGTTCCGATGACGGGGATGCCGGGCTCGAACTCGGCCCGGAGCGGCTCCAATGCGTGCACCGAGCCGGTGTTGCACGCCATCACTAGCACATCCGGCTCGTACCGGACGGCCGCCCTGGCGCACAGCAGGCCCCGCTCGGTGATCCCCTCTGGAGTGCGTGGCCCCCAGGGCATCCCGTCCGGGTCGCAGGCCAGCACTAGATCAGCGTCCGGCCGCAGGCCGTGCACGGCGGCAGCCGCCGCGAGGAGGCCGATGCCGGAGTTGATCAGGGCGATTCGCATCAGCCAACTGTAGGAGAGGGGCTGGGCCGGCTGGGTGGTGCCAGGGCCGGGAGGCCATCGATGCTGACGGCGTTCCGCTCGGCCCGGTAATCGGCAAGCTCGCCCGGGGACTTCTTGCTCGACCACTGATCCAGCACATCCCGTTCGGCCTTGACCTCCATGACAGGCACCGCGTAGCCGCAAGAGTCAGCGATCCGGTCGAGTTGGACGACGATGATCGAGCGTTCGCTGCCCGACGGCCGTCCCGCCTCGGCGGGACTAGCCGTGCGCGGGAAATGGGCCGCCAGCTCAGCCCATCGGGGTTCGCAAGGCAGCACGACGCTGCCGGTCCCGTAGAGGCGCACGATCTTCGTGGTGTGATCAAATGAGCAGAACATGATCGTTATCCGGCCGTTCTGGCGCAGGTGCGCGATCGTCTCGGCACCGCTGCCGGTCAGGTCGAGGTAGGCCACCGAACGCGGGCCCAGAACCGCGAAGGTGTCCCGGAGGCCCTTGGGTGAAAGGTTGACGTGACCGCCTTCGCCAGCACTGCTCAAACACGGAGCGGTAGCCACAAAGAAGACGGATTGCCTGGCGATAAACTCCCTGAGCCGTTTGTCCAGCTCGGGGTAAAGCTTGCCCATGACGCGGTCCCAAGGTATGACGGTGAGATTCCGGGGTTGTCCTGCGGAATGCAACTGTATGCCGAGGGCCGACTGGGTCCGATTAGGGAGAGTTTGTGACCGAGGTCAGAACCGTGGTCCCGTCGGCTTCATCGACGGCGCGGCATCAGGAGGCGGTAGCCGCCATCCAGCGCGCGTACGCAGCGATACCGCCAGGCAGCCCCGTCCGGCTCGCGAAGAGCACCTCGAACCTGTTCAGGTTCCGGGCCGACACTCCGGCCGCGGACCGCGGGCTGGATGTCTCACGGTTTGCACACGTGATCTCCGTCGACCCCGACAACCTGACCGCCGTCGTTGGCGGCATGACCACGTACGAGGACCTCACCGCCGCGACGCTCAAGCACGGTCTCATGCCGCTTGTCGTGCCGCAGCTCAAGACCATCACACTCGGCGGCGCCGTCTCGGGCCTGGGCATCGAGTCAACATCCCTGCGCAACGGCATGCCGCACGAGTCTGTCCTGGCGATGGAGATCCTGACCGGTGACGGCGAAGTCGTGACTGCCACGGCCGACAACGGGCACGCGGATTTGTACCGGGGATTCCCCAACTCCTACGGCACCCTGGGTTACACGCTGTCGCTGACAATCGAACTCGAGGCGGTCAAGCCGTACGTGCACGTGCGTCACTTCAAGTTCACTGATCCCGCCGAGTGCTTCGCGGCCGTCGCGCGCGTCGCGGCTGAGGGCAGCTACGAAGGCCACCAAGCCGACTTCATCGACGGCGTCGCGTTCGCCCTCGACGAGATGTACCTGACGGTAGGGGCGTTCAGCGACGTAGCGCCGTGGCGCAGCGACTACACGCGCGACCGGATCTACTACCAGTCGCTCCGCGGTCCGCGCGAGGACTTCCTGACCATCAGCGACTACCTCTGGCGGTGGGACACTGACTGGTTCTGGTGCTCACGGCCGTTCGGCGTGCAGAACCTGGCGGTCCGCCGGCTCTGGCCGCGCCCGTACCGTCGCTCGGACGTCTACCGGAAGCTCGTCGCCATCGACAGAAAATACGGCCTCACTCGCAAACTCGATGCGCGCCTCGGGCGGCCAGAAACCGAAATGGTCGTCCAGGATGTCGAAATACCCGTGGGCGAATCGGCCACGTTCCTTGAATATTTCCTGGGTGATGTCGGCATGACCCCGGTGTGGATGTGCCCGCTGCGCTTGCGCGGCGAGAAGAGGTGGCCGCTGTACCCGATGCGGCCAGGCCAGGCATACGTGAACTTCGGTTTCTGGGGGACGGTCAAGCTGCCGCCGGGCCAGGCCGACGGTTATTTCAACCGGCGTGTCGAGGACAAGGTGACCGAGCTCGGCGGGCACAAAGGCCTGTACTCTACGTCGTTCTATCCGAAGGAAGAGTTCTGGGCCCGGTACAACGGTCCGGAATACGCCCAGCTCAAGGGCACTTATGATCCGCAAGGCCGGCTGGCCGACCTGTACGACAAGTGCGTGCGCGGCGTCTGAGCGGCACGCGGCAAGCAAGCAAGCGAAGAGAGGTCGCACATGACTCTGGCGGAGGTATTCGAGCGGGTTGCGGGCCCGGATGCCCCAGTCGGCTTTCAGGCATTCGACGGCAGCGCTGCCGGATCAGCTGAGGCGCCGATCAAGATCACGGTGAAGTCGCCCACGGCGGTGTCGTACCTGGCGCAGGCGCCGGGAGCGCTCGGCCTTGCCCGTGCGTACGTCTCGGGGCACCTCGACATCGACGGCGACATGTACACGGCGCTGGCGCGGATGGCACGCGCGCAAGAACTCGACACTGGCCTGGCCGACCGCCTGAAGCTGCTGCGCAGCCTCGGCGGGGTCAGGCTGCTGTTGCCGCGCGTCGCTCCGCCGCCGCAGGAAGTCCGGGTCAACCGGCGCTGGCTGTTGGGACGGCGGCACTCAAAGCAGCGTGACGCGAGCGCGATCTCGCACCACTACGACGTGTCCAACACGTTCTATGATTGGGTCCTCGGGCCGTCGATGGCGTACACATGCGCGTGCTACCCCGCCGAGGACGCCACGCTGGAGCAAGCGCAAGCGACCAAGTTCGACATGGTCGCGCGAAAGCTCGCGCTGAAGCCGGGGATGCGGCTCCTGGACGTCGGCTGCGGCTGGGGCGGCATGGTGATGCACGCCGCGCGGTATTACGGCGCCAAGGCGCTGGGCGTGACGTTGTCGGCTGAGCAGGCGTCCTGGGCACAGACTGCGATAAAGGAACGGGGTCTTTCGGACCTGGCCGAAGTTCGGCACCTCGACTATCGGGAGGTGACCGAGACCGGGTTCGACGCCGTGAGCTCGATCGGCCTTTCCGAGCATATCGGCAAGGCCCAGCTCGCCGAGTACTTCAGGTTCCTGGCGGGCAAGCTCGTGCCGCGCGGCCGGCTGCTCAACCACTGCATCACGCGGCCGGACAACTCCGCGCCGGCCAGGGTCACCGACGGCTTCATCTACCGGTACGTGTTCCCGGACGGCGAGCTCGAGGGTCCCGGCTACCTCATGTCGCTCATGCACGACAACGGCTTCGAGGTCCGGCACACCGAAAACCTGCGCGAGCACTACGCCAAGACGCTCGCGGCCTGGTGCGCCAACCTGGACGCCCGCTGGGACGACGCCGTCGCCGAGGTCGGCGAGGGCACCGCGCGCGTATGGCGGTTGTACCTGGCCGGATCGCGGCTCGGTTTCGAACGCAACCAGATCGAGCTGCATCAGATGCTGGGCGTGAAGCTCGGGCAAAATGGCGAAGCTGGCATGCCGCTGCGACCGGAGTGGGAGCCGCCCCGGGAGTTTCCGGTGAGCTATCCCGCGGCCGGTTAGGCGGTCTGCGACCGGTAGCTCTCGGCCACGGTGAACGCCAGGTCGAGGGCCTGGCTGCGGTTGAGCCGGGGATCGCACGCGGTTTCGTACCGCTGATGCAGGTCCGCGGCGATGATCTCGTGGCTGCCGCCTACGCATTCGGTCACGTTGTCGCCGGTGAACTCGATGTGGATGCCGCCGGGATGAGTGCCGATGCGCCGGTGCACATCGAAGAAGCCCTGGACCTCGCCGAGCACGTCGGCCAGCCGCCGGGTCTTGTGACCGCTGGGCGCCTCGAACGTGTTGCCGTGCATGGGGTCGCAGACCCATGCGACCGGGATCCCGTCGGCCTCGACGGCCTGGATGATCGGCGGGAGCAGGCTTCGGATCAGGCCGGCTCCGAGACGGGTGATGAGCGTCAGCCGTCCAGGCTCGCCCGCAGGACTCAGTTTGCGGATCAGGGCACGCACGCCGTCAGGAGTCGCCTGCGGGCCGATCTTGACGCCGATCGGATTGCGGATGCCGGCCGCGAACTCGACGTGCGCGCCGTCCAGGTCCCTGGTCCGCTCGCCGATCCAGAGGAAGTGCGCAGACAGGTCATAGGCCAGGCCGGAACGGGCGTCGACACGGGTGAGCGCCCGCTCGTACGGCAGCAGCAGCGCCTCGTGGCTTGAGTAGAACTCGACGGTGCGCAGCTCTTCCGGGTCGGCGCCGCACGCCCGCATGAACGCCAGCGCCCGGTCGATGTCGCTGGCCAGGCGCTCGTAGCGCTGACCTGACGGGCTCTGCCGGACGAAGTCCTGGTTCCAGGCGTGCACCTGGTGCAGGTCGGCGTAACCCCCAGTGGTGAACGCACGGCACAGGTTCAGCGTGACGGCAGCGCAGTGGTACGCGCGCAGCATCCGGTCTGGATCGTGTGCGCGCGCCGCCGGCGTGAACTCAAACCCGTTGATGGCGTCGCCGCGGTAAGCGGGCAGCTCGACTCCGTTGCGTACTTCCGTCGGTCGCGACCGTGGCTTGGCGAACTGGCCCGCCAGCCTGCCGATCTTCACGATCGGGACGCTCGCGCCGTACGTGAGCACGACGGCCATCTGCAGGACCGTCCGGAGCTTGGCCCGGACTGCGTCTGCGGTCGCGCCAGTGAACGTCTCCGCGCAGTCGCCGCCTTGCAGCACGAACGCCTCGCCGCGCGTGACCGCGGCCAGCCGCTCGCGAAGCAGGTCGCACTCGCCCGCGAACACCAGCGGTGGCAGTCCGGCTAGCTCCGCGACGACCTGGTCGACCCGGCTGGGGTCCGGCCAGTCTGGCTCGATTGTCGTCAGCGGAGGGAGGCGCACGATGTCACGCTACTCACCGGATGCAATCGCCCTGGCGGGCAGGGGACAATAGGCCAGTGAATTCCGCGAGCTACGCCGGCCACCGCCGGGACGTCATCCTGCTGGGCTCGACCGGGTCGATCGGAACACAGGCGGCCGACATCATCAGCCGCAACCCCGACCGCTTCCGGCTGACCGCGATCGCGGCCGGCGGCGGACATCCCGAGCAGCTAGCCCGGCAGGCGATAGATCTGGGCGTGGAGACCGTAGCGGTCGCCAGGCCGGCCGCCGTCCAGGACCTGCGCGCGGCCCTCGCCGCCGTCGGCTCGGCCGACGGCGCCCGGCGCAAGCTGCCGGATGTAGTCGCGGGCGCGGACGCCATCGCCGACCTCGCCGCCCGGCCCTGTGACGTGGTCCTGAACGCGGTCACCGGCGCCGTCGGGCTCGCCGCCACCCTCTCCGCGCTGCGGGCGGGCCGGGTGCTGGCGCTGGCGAACAAGGAGTCGCTGATCATGGGCGGCCCGCTGGTCGCGGGCATCGCCGCGCCCGGCCAGATCGTCCCCGTCGACTCCGAGCACTCCGCCATCGCGCAGTGCCTGCGCGGCGGCCGGGCCGACGAGGTGAAGCGGCTGATCGTCACCGCGAGCGGCGGGCCGTTCCTGCACCGGGGCAGGGCCGAGCTCGCGGACGTGACGCCCGAGCAGGCGCTGGCGCACCCCACGTGGAACATGGGCCCGGTGATCACGGTCAACAGCGCCACGCTGGTGAACAAGGGCCTGGAGCTGATCGAGGCCCACCTGCTGTTCGGCATCGGCTTCGATCGGATCGATGTGGTGGTGCACCGCCAGTCGGTGATCCACTCGATGGTCGAGTTCACCGACGGTTCCACGCTCGCGCAGGCGAGCCCTCCGGACATGCGGATCCCCATCGCCCTGGCCCTGGGCTGGCCGGACCGGGTCCCGGCCGCGGCTCCCGCCGTCGACTGGACGACAGCCCGCACGTGGACGTTCGAGCCGCTGGACGAGGAGGCGTTCCCGGCCGTGCCCCTGGCCAGGCACGCGGGAGCGGCCGGCGGGACGGTCCCGGCCGTGTATAACGCCGCGAACGAGGTATGCGTCGCGGCGTTCCTAGCGGAGCAGATCCCGTTCGCCGGAATCGTCGACACGGTGGCCCAGGTAGTCTCAGAGCATCACGACCCAGCCGGGGACGCCGCGCAGCTTGAGGATGTGCTCGCGGCTGATGGCTGGGCCCGGCATCGCGCACGGGAGCTGACGGGCAAGCAGTGAGCGAGTTCACAGTGGGAACGGGACCGGTGAAGGAGAAGCCGCTAAATGGCTCCCAGCGGGCATAACGGACACGGCCTCTTCGCCCTCAGGCAGCTCTGGACGTGGGTTCTGATTGTCGCTGTCGCCGGCGCCTTGCTCTATCTCGGCCGGCAGCACCTGGCGTTCATCATCGGCGTGGTGATCTTCATCGTCGCCCTGCTCGGCTCCGTCATGCTGCACGAGCTCGGGCACTTCCTGACCGCCAAGAAGTTCGGGATGAAGGTCACCCAGTTCTTCGTGGGCTTCGGCAAGACGCTGTGGTCAACGTTCCGGGGCGAGACCGAGTACGGCCTCAAGGCGCTTCCCCTCGGCGGCTTTGTCAAGATCACCGGCATGACATCGGTCGAGGACGTCGACGTCGCTGACGAGCCGCGATCGTTCCGGAAGCAGCCGGGCTGGCAGCGCATCATCGTGCTGGCAGCGGGCTCCTTCATGCACTTCGTGCTCGCCCTCGTCCTGCTGTTCATCGTCGCCATCGGGATCGGCCAGGCGGCCTACAACAACCAGATCTCATCGGTGGCGACGTGCGTGCCGGCCAGCGCCCAGGCCCTCAAAAGCGCAAATCCGTGTACTGGCCACGCGGCGAAGTCACCGGCCACCGCGGCCGGCCTTAAGCCGGACGACAAGATCGTCTCCATCGGCGGGATGCCGGTCCGGACGTGGAACGAGCTGCGCAAGGCGCTGGCTGACGAGAAGGCGGGCGTTCCGGTACCGATGGTCTTCGAGCGCCATGGTCGCACTATCCACGCCGACGTGACGCTGGCGGCGGTTCCGGGCCGCTCCACTCCCTACCTGGGCGTGACGCCGGGCGTGTCGTACCAGCCCACCGGTTTCATCGGCGGTCTCTCCTACGCCGGGAACCAATTCGCCAACACCCTGACGTCCTCCGCCTCAGCCATCGGCAAGCTGCCGGCCGCGATCCCCGACCTCTTCGCCAAGAACCGGGTGAATACCCCAGCGGGCCAGGTCAGCAGCGTCGTGGGCGTCGGTGAGGTGACGGGTCAGGTGGCTCAGGCGGCACTGCCGTGGCAGGCCAAGGCCAGCCTGGTGCTGCTGCTGATCGCCTCGCTGAATATCTTCGTGGGTGCGTTCAACCTCCTACCGCTGCTGCCGCTCGACGGCGGCCACCTGGCGGTGGTGATCTTCGAGCGGATCAGGGCATGGTTTAACCGGGTGCGCGGCCGGCCCGATCCTGGGCTCGTCGATATCCAGCGGCTCGTACCGCTCAGCCTGCTCGTTTTCGCCCTGCTCGTCGGCTTCGGCACCCTGCTGATCGCCGCTGACATCTTCAATCCTGTCCACATCCCGGTGTAAGGCGAGATTGCGACATGACAGTTGACCTAGGTCTTCCCCAGCTTCCGCCCGCGCCGCTCGCGGTCCGACGCAAGTCGCGCCAGATCGTGGTCGGCAAGGGCAAGCACGCGGTACCTGTCGGCGGCAGCGCGCCCGTCTCGGTGCAGTCGATGACGACGACCCTGACGGCCGACGTCAACGCCACGCTGCAGCAGATCGCCGAGCTGACCGCGGCGGGCTGCCAGATCGTGCGGGTCGCCGTGCCTTCGCAGGACGACGCCGAAGCGCTGCCGGAGATCGCCCGCAAGTCCCAGATCCCGGTTATCGCCGACATCCACTTCCAGCCGAAGTACGTGTTCGCCGCCATCGACGCAGGCTGCGCCGCGGTACGCGTCAACCCCGGCAACATCAAGACGTTCGACGACAAGGTCGGGGAGATCGCCAAAGCGGCGACGGACGCCGGGATACCAATCCGGATCGGCGTGAACGCCGGCTCGCTGGACAAGCGCCTGCTGGCCAAGCACGGCAAGGCCACTGCTGAGGCGCTGGTCGAGTCGGCTCTGTGGGAATGCTCGCTTTTTGAGGAGCACGGATTCCGCGACATCAAGATCTCGGTCAAGCACCACGATCCGGTCGTGATGATCAACGCCTATCGGCAGCTCGCCGAGCAGTGCGAGTATCCGCTGCATCTCGGCGTCACCGAAGCCGGACCTGCTTTTCAGGGGACGGTGAAGTCCGCGGTGGCGTTCGGCGCGCTGCTGGCTGAGGGCATCGGCGACACCATCCGCGTGTCGCTGTCGGCACCGCCGGTCGAGGAAGTCAAGGTCGGCATCGCGATCCTGGAGTCGCTCGGGCTGCGCGACCGCGGCCTGGAAATCGTCTCGTGTCCGTCCTGCGGGCGAGCGCAGGTCGACGTCTACACCCTGGCGGACGAGGTCACGGCCGCGCTGGACGGGCTTGACGTGCCGCTGCGCGTCGCCGTCATGGGCTGCGTTGTGAACGGGCCGGGAGAGGCGCGCGAAGCCGATCTGGGCGTCGCATCCGGCAACGGCAAGGGCCAGATCTTCGTGCGCGGCGAGGTAATCAAGACCGTGCCCGAGTCGCAGATCGTGGAGACCTTGATCGAAGAGGCGATGAAGCTGGCGGCGGAGTCGGTCGAGTCCGTGGAGGGCTAACCGCGCCTGATCGCGGAGCCGTTAGGCTGGAGGCGTGCTGCGCACCAAGCCATGGCGATCGGCATCGCTGCGGCTGCTGTCTGATCACGATCGCGACGAGGTGCTCGCCCTGTGCGATCGGGATCCAGTGACAAACGTGTTCGTGAGCTCGCGCGTCCGTTCCGCGAGCCTCGATCCCTCGCGCCTGGGCGGTCAGCTGTGGGGATACTCCGACGGTGGCGGCGGCCAGCTGACGTCGGTCTGCTACTCAGGCGCCAACCTGGTGCCGGTCGAGGCGAATTCGGACGCGATCGCGGCGTTCGCTTCCAGGGCCAAGCTCCACGGCCGCCGCTGCTCTTCGATCGTTGGCCCGGCCGAAACGGTCAGTCATCTCTGGTCGCTCCTGGCTCCGTCCTGGGGCCGGCCCCGCGAGATCCGGGCCGCGCAGCCGGTCATGTCGATCAGCGGACCGTCGCCCGTGGAGCCTGATCCGCTGGTCCGGATGGTTCGCCCGCATGAGCTCGACATAGTGCTGCCATCGTGCATCGCGATGTTCACCGAGGAGGTCGGCGTCTCGCCGATCGGCGGCGACGGCGGCGCCGCGTACCGGGCACGAATGGCCGACCTCATCGGCGCGGGCCGGTCGTTCGCCCGGATCGAGCCCGACGGGCACGTGACCTTCAAAGCCGAGATCGGTGCGGCCACTCCGTACGCATGCCAGGTTCAGGGTGTCTGGGTGCCACCCGAGGACCGGGGCTGCGGACACGCTGTCCGCGGCATGGCCGCCGTGGTGCGAGCGGCGTTGCAGCTTGCACCGGTCGTGACTCTTTATGTGAACGACTTCAACGCGCCAGCGCGGGCCGCCTACCTGCACGCCGGGTTCAAGCAGGTAGGCACCTTCATGTCGGTGCTGTTCTGACCCTGGCGGCCGGCCCGCGGCCACCGGATATTCGCGTGCTTTTCCTGGTGCGGCGGTGCTAAAATCCTCGACCTTGTGCCGACTTGGCCCCGTTCCCTGAAAGGGGTGATCAGTCATGCCGTCGGCGGGTTCGGAAGAACGAAACCCCGGCAATATCCTCGCAGCGGAGCGCGAGCATCTCCGCCAGTCGCGTGGCTTCCTCGAGCTCATGCGCACCGATGTGCTGTCGCTGCGCGCTATGGGCGGCGACCCGGTCTCGGAGGAGTACCTCAAGGCTGACCTGTACCGGCGGGCTGAGGCCTTGCGAGACCTGCCGGACACGCCGCTGTTCTTCGGTCGGCTGGACTACCGGCCCGGAGCACTGGAACTCCATCCCGATGACACGCCGCAGCCAGCCGATGTTCCGGACAGCGAGCACTTCCACGTAGGCCGCCGGCACGTGCACGACCCGCACGGGACCCCCGTCGTCATCGACTGGCGCGCCCCCGTATCGCGGCCGTTCTACCGGGCTAGTCAGGCCGACCCGATGGGCCTGGATCGCCGGCGCCGGTTCGGGTTCGCGGGCGCGGAACTGACCGCGTTCGAGGACGAGGCCTTCGGCCACGGCGCGCAGGTAACCGGGCCCAGCCAGATCATGATCGAGGAGATCGAGCGGCCGCGGTCTGGTCCTATGCGCGACATCGTCGCCACCATCCAGCCCGAGCAGGACGACATCGTCCGAGCGGCTGTCGAGCAGACGGTGTGCGTGCAGGGTGCGCCCGGCACCGGCAAGACAGCCGTCGGCCTGCACCGGGTGGCTTACCTGCTGTACGCGTACGCCCAACGCCTCGGCCGGGGCGGCGTGGTGGTCGTGGGTCCGAACAAGGCCTTCCTCGCTTACATCGAGAACGTGCTGCCCGCGCTCGGTGAGCTGGACGTCGCTCAGCTGTCGGTGGCTGACCTGACCGCGCGGGTGCCAGTCAGTGCGAGCGACACTGACCGCGCCGGGCAGGTTAAGGGCGACGCCCGGATGGCGCGCGTGCTGGCGAATGCGCTGTGGGCGCAGCTGCGCGAGCCGGCGGAGGCCATCGTGCTGGCCCTGGGATCACGCCGGTGGCGGGTCCCCGCGCACGAGATCGCCGAGCTCGTCCACGAACTGCGCGCCAGGGGTGTCCGGTACGGCACCGGCCGCGACATGCTGTCACACCGGATCGCGCACGTGATCCTTACCCGGATGGAAGCCGCCGGCGAGACGTGCGACGACCGGACCCACGAGTCGGTGCGCCGATCGCGGCCGGTGCAGGCGGCGGTCGCCGCCATCTGGCCGAAGGCGAATTCGGTCCGGCTGGTATTCAGCCTGCTCTCCGATCCCGGCCTGCTCAGCCGGGCGGCCGATGGCGTGCTCGACGCCGATGAGCAGGCCGCGATCGCGTGGCGTCGCCCGCCGCGGGCGCCTGGCTCCGCGTGCTGGAGTGCAGCCGACGCGGTGCTCATCGACGAGGCCGCAGACCTCATCGAGCGGACGCCGAGTCTCGCGCACATCGTGATCGATGAAGCGCAGGACCTGTCTCCGATGCAGTGCCGCGCCATCGGACGCCGGTGCGCCACTGGCTCGGCGACTGTACTAGGCGACATCGCTCAGGGCACGACGCCGTGGGCGACGGCCAGCTGGCCACACCTCCTCGAGCACCTCGGCAAGCCGGACGCGGGCCTCCGCGTCCTCGACACCGGGTATCGGGTTCCGCGGCAGATCCTCGATTTCGCTAGCAGGCTGCTCAGCCACATCGCGCCCGGCCTGACGCCGGCCTCGTCGGTGCGGCAGGACCCTGGCGCCCTCATCATCAAGCAGCTTGGCTCGGCTGAGATTACGGACGCGCTCGCGGCCGCGTGCGCCGATGCGCTCGAGCGGCCAGGTTCCGCCGCGGTCATCGCAGCCGACGACCAGATTCCCGGGCTGGCCGCTGCCCTCGCCGCCGCCCGCGTGCCGCACGCTGTCCTCGAGGGGGCGGCGACGAGCGACCGCGTCACCCTGGTGCCTGTGACGCTGGCCAAGGGACTTGAGTTTGACCAGGTCATCGTCTACGAGCCGACGCAGATCGCCGCGGCTGAGGCGCGCGGCCTGCACCGTCTCTACGTAGCGCTCACCAGGGCCGTGTCCCGGCTGACGGTGCTGCACGCGCAGCCGCTGCCAGCCCCGCTGAGCTGAGATCGTCCGGTTCAGCGCGGCTACATCTCCTTGAGGACGGCGGTCATGAGCGCCGCAGAGTTCTCGAATGACAGGGCCGTCGCGCACAAATGGTTGAAGAAGACGTTGTACCTGTCCACCTCGTCGACGTTCTCGACCCAGAGCGCGCTGGTCAGATCCTCGAGGTAGACAACGTCGGGGTCGAGGTCCTCGCCGAACGCGAGAATGACGAACGGACGCCCCATCGCCGGATGCGCGCCGCCGCGGAACGGAATCACCTGGAACGAGACGTTCCGGGTGCTGGCGAGTTCCAGCAGGTACTCGAGCTGGACGCGCATGACCTCCGGGCCGCCGACCTCGCGCCGCAGCGCCGCTTCGTCCAGGACCGTCCAGACCTTCGGCGTGTTCGTCCGGGTGACATTCTGGCGCTCCATGCGCAGCGCGACCGATCGCTCGATGTCCGCGCGCGTCTTGTCGACCATGCCGGCGGAGATGACCGCCCTGGCGTAGTCCTCCGTCTGGAGCAGGCCAGGGATCAGGTTGACTTCGTAGATCCTGATCTCCGAGGCGGCGCTCTCCAGGCCGAGGTACGTGCCGAAGTGCGGCACGACGCTGTCACCGTAGGCGTGCCACCAGCCCTTTTGCCGAGATTCTCGGGCGAGCTGCACGAGAGTGTCGCGCTGGCTGTCGGCGACGCCGTAGATCTCGAGCATGTCTCGCACGTCACGCGGGGAGACCGAGACCCGTCCTGTCTCCACTCGGCTGATCTTGGACGCAGAGCACTCGAGCTGCTCGGCGACTTCTTCGCAGGTGAGCCTCGCCGCCTCGCGAAGGCGCCTTAGTTCGAGGGCGAGCCGGCGCCGCCGCACCGTCGGGCTCTGCGCACTTGCCACGTGCTCACCTCCCTGCGACTGATACCGACTGGTCGTTACATGGGCGGTGGAACTCAGTGTGGGTGGGAAATCCCCGTTCCGTCCAGTCAGAGCTGTCGCTTCACCGGTAATAACTACGTCAATCAACGTGCAAATTGCCTGTGCAGGTTGCAAATGGAGCTCTAAGCGATGCACTGTGTACCTGTGCCCATTACTATATGCGGCACGTTAGCTACTGAGGGTGACTTCCATGAGTGTCGCGGCCGAGCAGTCGATCAGAGCGGCGGGCGCGGTAAGCCCGGCGTGGCAGGTCAACCTGGCCAGGCTCGAGGGCCTAGCCAAGGCCTTAACCAGCCGTGGCCTTCGGGCCAGGATTGTCGCGCCGGCTGGTCGGGTGCCGAGCCTGCACGTGGTGAATCCGGTGGCGGCGGCGCTGGCGGAAGACATCTACGCAGGCCGGGGTCAAGACGGGCAGTGGTGGTTCTGGTGGTCCTGGGCCGAGCGCATCGCCGTTAGCGAGAACCCCGAGGCCGCGGCCGTCACGATCGCGCGCGTCCTCGCCGCGAACGAGTGACGTCGCTACGTTTCTCGTTTCGCGACGTCCGCTGGGCCCGGACGCGCGGTCGGCGTCGTAGACGATATGAGCGCTTTGCGTAATTCGCGTCGGTCGCGAGCTGGCATTTCACGGCGGAAGTGCAGTTGAGCGCCCGGTTCGTCCCTTTCGCGCGCACCTCTGCCGTGAAACGTGAGAACGATCTTGGCGCAACCCTCAGGGCGTTCCAGCGGATATCGGTATACGTCGGGTATGCGGCGCAGGCGGACAGTCCGAACGCCGCCGCGGGGCGGTCAGCGGCGGAGGCTGGCTTCCGGCAGGCCGGGGAACGCCTGCGTTGAACCGCGCCACCCCTCAGCGCGCAGAGCGGCGGCCCTGACCTGTTCGGCACCGAGGCGGCGCAGTTCCGGTTCGGGTTGCGCGACTAGTCCCAGGTACGCCGCGGCGACACGGTCCTCCAGCGTGGCGGCGAGCGTCCTAGCCGCGGCAGGCGAGTCGACCGGAAACGGCAGGTGATACGCAACCGCAGCCGGCGCCGGCGTCGCACCCCGAGCATTGATCAGCTCTGTCAGCCGATCTTGCGCGCGCAGGTGCGCTACCCAGTCACTTCCGGCGGCGGCCTGCACCGCCGAGCCCTGCGGCAGGCGCGCACCGACGACCCCGTATCCGTAGCTGGCCGCCTGCTCGGCGGCGAGGGCGTCCTGCAGGGCCGCGAGCGCCTGGTCGGCTGACCCGGTCATCGCACCCGCCTCGCTGCCTGCAGGAATGACGCGTGCGTCGCCTCCGACGCCGCGATGCTCGCGAACAGCTGTGCCAGCGACGGCGGCAGCCCCGCGAGCTGGCCTATCAGCCGGTCAGAAGCCGCCTGTTCGGCCTGCTCCAGGGCGCTCACCTCGGCGGACACATCGCCGGCCGGGCCAGCTGAAACGGACGGAGTCGGCGTCGGACTGAGCGCCAGCGCGCTCCCGGCCGGCTCTATAAGCCTGGCTTTCAGGTGCAGTACGTGGGCGGCGTGCTCGACGTGCACGGCCTGAACGGCGGGCTCGAGCTGAGGCGGCTGTCCGGCCGGCTGGCTCCGCAGGAGGTTCAGCGTTGCCGCGTACCGGGCAACCATGAGTTCCTCGGCGGCGATGGCACTTCGCAGCGCGATGATGTTCGGCGCGGGTGGCGGCGGCGTGCCGAGGGCCCGAACGCCCTTACAGGCTGTAAGCAGCATGGGCAGGGCGGCGGCCGAGGCGGCTAGCAGCGCCCGCCGGCTGACGGTGCCGCCTTCAGCTGCACCGGGAGGTGTAGCTGCCTCTGCCCCCACGGCCTTACTCCTTCAGTACTTTGCGCCCCACGTCTCACGCCGGCCACCGCGGTGTCAGGTTCATACGCGGGGTCAGCATGTCATGCGATCCGAACCGCCACGCCTCGAACCGCAACGCCGTGTCCCGGATAGGCTAGACGACGACGCGATACACAGGCACAGCGCGGATAACAGCACAGGTCGCGGGCGAGGAGGTCGTCATGCACGGTGGCTCCCGTCGCGGTTCGCATCCCCAGGGCCGGCCAGCCCAGGCTCGGCGGAGCAAGGCCGGCAGCCGGGGAACTGAGCCGCGGACTCCGCAGTACGGGCCAGCGCCCGACCCCGAGCGCCTGACGCGCCTGCTGGAGCCCGTCGTGCACGCCCTCAACATGGACCTGGAAGGCATCCGGGTCACCTCGGCAGGGCGCCGCCGGATACTCCGCGTAGTCGTCGACGCCGACGGCGGCGTCAGCCTCGACGACATCGCGCTCGCCAGCCGTGAGCTGTCGCTCAAGCTGGACAACGCCACGGAGATGGGTGAGCAGCCCTACACCCTCGAGGTCTCCTCGCCTGGCGTTGACCGGCCGCTGTCGCAGCCGCGCCATTGGCAGCGCGCGCTCGGGCGGCTCGTTATCGCGCCGCTGAAGGTAAGCGATGCTCCGAATGGGAACGGGGCCGCCATCGCCGAGGGTCGCATCATCGGCTCGGACGAATCTGGCGTGACCCTAGAGCACGCCGGGGAGGCGAGGGCGTTCGGCTACGCCGAGCTTGGTCCCGGCCGCGTCCAGGTTGAGTTCGGTCATTTTGACGTGGTCGAGGAGGAGTAGGTGGACATTGACCTGAGCGTCCTTAAGAGCCTTGAGGCAGAGAAGGACATCTCGCTCGACCTGGCGATCAAGGCCATCGAGGATGCGCTGCTTGTCGCGTACCACAAGACCGAGGGCGCGGCGGCCGTCGCGCGGGTCGAGGTGAACCGCGGAACCGGCCATGTGACCGTGTGGGCCCGTGAGGCCGGCGCCGATGGCGAGCCG